>CABQGZ010000833.1 GCA_902463835.1 uncultured Lachnospiraceae bacterium | reverse complement strand
GCGAAATCACTTGCCAAAAAATTGGATATTCTGATTCTGGACGAGCCCACAGCCGCTTTGAATGACCAGGAAAGTGCTCAGCTGCTTGAGATTATACAGAATCTGAAAACACAGGGGATCACCTGTATCCTGATCTCCCACAAGCTCAGTGAGATCAGCGCCATTGCGGACTCCATCACCATCTTGAGGGATGGGCACACCATCGAGACGCTGACAAAAGAGGAGGATGCGTTTACGGAGGATCGTATCATCAAGGGGATGGTGGGGCGGGAGTTGACCAACCGGTACCCTGTCCGCCGGGGAGCCGCCACAGATCGGGTGGTGCTTGAGGTGGAGGATTGGAATGTCTATCACACAGAAGATTCGGGACGTCAGGTATTAAAAGACGTCAGCCTTACGATTCACGCCGGAGAGATTGTGGGGCTGGCCGGTCTGATGGGGGCTGGGAGAACAGAGCTTGCCATGAGCATCTTCGGACGGGAATACGGGCAGAAGATTTCCGGGGAGCTGCGGCTGCATCAAAGACCGGTGAAGCTTCGGAATGTGAAGGAAGCCATTGCCAACCGGATCGCGTACACCTCCGAAGACCGGAAGACCTATGGTCTGATACTTATGAATGACATCCGATGGAATATGACCCTGGCTGCCCTGAAGCACTTTTTTTCCAGGAAAGGCGTTGTGAAGGAACATCAGGAGATTGTGGCAGCGGAGCAGTATCAGAAGCGGATGAATATCAAACGAACGGCAATTACCCAGCCGGTGGGATCTCTGTCCGGTGGAAATCAGCAGAAGGTGGTACTGGCCAAGTGGATGATGACTCAGCCGGAGGTGCTGATCCTGGATGAACCGACCCGAGGGATTGACGTGGGGGCGAAATATGAGATTTACCGCATTATCCAGGAGCTTGCCGATGACGGTAAGGCTGTCCTTGTGATTTCCTCGGAGATGCCGGAAATCATTGGAATCTGTGATCGGGTGTATGTACTGGATGAAGGTGAGATTGTGGGAGAACTGTGCAGGGAAGAGCTTTCCCAGGAGAAGATCATGCAGTGTATCCTGCATCATAACAACAAGGAGGAGCTATAAGGTGGGAAAGAAAAAGACAATCAATCTGGACGTGAAGCAGTATGGAATGATCTTTGCCCTGCTTGCAATTTATATCATTTTTTACTTTCTGACGGGGGCGTCCAATGCGACGCCCATGAATATGAATAATCTGATCATGCAGAATGGCTATGTGGTCATTCTGGCCACGGGAATGCTGCTGTGTGTACTCACCGGCAACGTGGACCTGGGGGTAGGCTCCTATGTGGCCTTAAGCGGCGCGGTGGCGGCAAAGCTGGTGTGCGAGATGGGAGCGAGCGTCCCGGTGGGCTTCGCGGTGGCCATTCTGGTGGGGTTAGCGTTCGGTCTCTTTAACGGTTGCTTCATCGCGTATCTTCACATTCCGCCCTTTGTGGTCACGTTGGCCTCCATGCTGATGGGGCGGGGGCTCACCTACGTGTTTCTGCAGTCGAAGACCATCGGACCCGTCCCGGATCAATTCAAATTCTTTGGGGCAGGATTTTTTTGGGCGAAAAAGGTTCCCTTCGGGAATGGCACGTTGGAGCTCTTTACCATTGGCGCGGCGGTTCTTGCCACCCTGTGTTTGGTCTTGACGGAGGTTCGAAGCCGGAACAAGAAGAAGCGTTATGGCTTCGTGCTGCCGCCTTTATGGCAGACTGCTGTAAAAATAGCGGTGATCCTGGCCATCATCTGGTTTTACGCATACAAGCTGGCCCGGTATAACGGAATGCCCATTGTTCTGCTGATCATGGGCGTCATTGTGGGCATTTATTACTTTATCACCACCAAGACTGTGGCTGGCCGCCAGGTCTTTGCACTGGGCGGAAATGCCAGGACTGCAAGGCTCTCTGGCATTGACACCAGAAAGGTATTTCTCCTGGTGTACGCCAACATGGGGCTTTTGGCCGGCGTGGCCGGTGTGGTGCTGGCGGCCCGGGCGGGTTCGGCAACGCCAAAGGCCGGGGACGGCTTCGAGTTGGATGCGATTGCAGCCTGCTATATTGGGGGTGCGGCGGCCTCTGGGGGTATCGGTACTGTGCTGGGAGCGGTGGTGGGAGCTTTCGTTATGGGGATATTGAACAATGGTATGATTCTGTGCGGTCTGTCCACGGATATTCAGAAGGTGGTGAAGGGGCTGGTGCTTTTGGGGGCGGTTACCTTTGATGTGTTGTCTACGAAGAGGAGGAATGTCTGAAAACAATTGGCGAAAGAGCCGCCCCGGGGAAGGAGGAGGCGCATATCAGGCGAAAGAGCCGCCCCGGGGAAGGAGAAGGCCCATATCAGGAGAAAGGGTCGCCCCGGGGAAGGAGGAGGCCCATATCAGGCGCGCTCTCGCTCCGTCCAAAACGTAGCGGACACTAAGCGCGCAGGCCATTTCCA
>CABQGZ010000832.1 GCA_902463835.1 uncultured Lachnospiraceae bacterium | reverse complement strand
CTTATAAGTCATGGAGGAAGCGACAATCTCCCCCACGATATCCCTGGTATAGCTGCGGATCTGGGCGTCAAAATCTCTTGGATTCACCGCACCTTTCGCGATATCCGAAAGCTTCTGCTCCCACCGGGCTGTAAGCTCCGGGGTGGTCAGCGCTTTGGGTGCCAGTTCCAGCACCTGTCGCCCCTTGGAGGTCAGATGAATGTACTGCTCCTTCTTCTCCATCATAAAGCTGTTAAAAAGCTTCTCTATGATGTCCGCTCTGGTAGCCACAGTGCCGAGCCCCCCCGTCTCTCCCAGGGTTCTTGCCAGATTTTTATCCTGACTGTCCATGTATTTCACCGGATTCTCCATAGCCGCCAGAAGCGTCGCCTCGGTAAAAGGAACCGGCGGCTTTGTCTTTCCCTCCGTCCGCTTTCCTCTGGAAAAACTCACCTTCTGTCCCTTCTCAAAGGCAGGCAGCGTCTGATCCTTGCCAAAGCCAGGCAGCTGCGCCTTCTGCGCTTCCCGCCCGGCACCTGCTGCTTCTTTTCCGTCAATGCTGTCCGAAAATCCTCCTGCAATCTCCTCCTCTTCCTCGCAGTATCCGCTCAGTCCGCTCACTTCCTTCCAGCCTGCCTGGAGGATCCGGTTGCCTCTGGCAGTGAAGAGTTCTCCGCCGCACTCCGCCGTCACCTCGGTGGCCTCGTATTCACAGGGCGGCAGCAGCACGGAAAGGAACCGTGTGACCACCAGCTCGTAGATTTTCCGCTCCCCGTACTCCAGCTCATTCATGCGGACGCCCTGCTCCGTGGGAATGATGGCGTGATGATCGGACACCTTGCCATTGTCCACAAAGGATTTATTCCCCTGGATGGGGGCTCTTAAGATTCTGGTGCAGACGGCTGCATACTCACCGCTCTGGCAGGCTTTTACACGAACCTTTAAGGTGTCCACAATATCCGTGGTCAGATACCTGGAGTCCGTGCGGGGATACGTCACCACCTTGTGACGCTCATAGAGATTCTGCATATAGTTCAAGGTCTGCTTGGCGGAAAAGCCATATTTCTTGTTGGCCTCCTGCTGCAGCGTGGTAAGGTCGTATAATTGGGGAGCGAAGGACTTCTTCGCCTTCTTCTTCACTTCCGTGATAACAGCAATGCCTCCCGCACTTTTTCGTTCGGCCGCCTCGATTTCCTCCCCGGAAAAGGTGCTGCTGCCCCCCGTCTTCTTTGACTTCCAGGTCCAGGTAAGACTGGCCCCCTGCACCTGGTATCCGTAGTAGCTGACTGGCTGGAACTGACGGATCTGCTCCGCCCGCTTGGCCAGTATGGCGAGCGTAGGCGTCTGCACCCGCCCACAGGACAGCTGGGCATTGTGCTTGCAGGTCAGCGCCCGGGTGGCATTGAGGCCCACCAGCCAGTCCGCCTCCGCCCTGGCCACCGCAGCCCGGTACAGATTCTCGTATTCTCTTGCATCCTTAAGATGGGCAAAGCCCTCCCGTATGGCCTTGTCTGTAACCGAGGAGATCCAAAGCCGCTTCATAGGCTTCTTGACACCGGCCTTCTTTATGATCCAGCGAGCCACAAGCTCACCCTCCCGCCCGGCGTCGGTGGCGATGATGATCTCCCCCACGTCCTTCCGGTACATCTGGGTCTTGACGGTCTGGTACTGGTGTCCCGTTTTCTTAATCACCTGGATCTCCAGATGCTCCGGCAGCATGGGAAGGGTCTCAAGCTTCCACTCCTTCCACTGATCCCCGTAGCTCTCCGGGTCAGACAGCTCCACCAGATGCCCCAGCGCCCAGGTCACAATATAATCTTTCCCCTCCAAAAATCCGTTTCCGCCCTGCTTACAATTCAGCACCCGGGCGATGTCCCGGCCTACGCTTGGTTTTTCTGCGATTACTAATTTTTTCATTGCCGTTTTTCCTTTGCGAAATAATAAGGTCAGTTTATCATAAAAATGGAGCGTTGGCAATTGTATTTCCTGTATACAGCTGATAGTATTTCCCCTTAGCGGCGATCAGCTCATCGTGGCTGCCGCGTTCTATGATGCGGCCCTGCTCTAAGACCATGATACAATCGCTGTTTTTTACAGTACTGAGTCTGTGGGCGATCACAAAGGTGGTACGGCCCTCCATCAGGCTGTCCATGCCCCGCTGTACCAGCGCTTCTGTGCGGGTGTCGATGCTGGAGGTGGCTTCGTCTAAGATCAGCACCGGCGGATCCGCAACGGCTGCCCGGGCAATGGCAAGAAGCTGCCGCTGGCCCTGGGAGAGGCTGCCTCCGTCCCCGGTGAGCATGGTGTGGTACCCTTCCGGCAGATGCTCGATAAAGGCGTCCGCGTTGGCCAGCTTTGCCGCAGCGATGCACTCCGCATCCGTGGCGTCCAGCCTGCCGTAGCGGATGTTGTCCATGACCGTGCCGGTGAACAGGTGGGTATCCTGCAGCACCATGCCAAGGCTTCGGCGCAGATC
>CABQGZ010000831.1 GCA_902463835.1 uncultured Lachnospiraceae bacterium | reverse complement strand
CTTCCAGACTAATGGTAATGCGCTCCCAAACAGGAACGAGATTTTCTTTTTCTGTTCGCGTCATTTATTCCGCCTCCTCGTGTTTCCGGAGATAGGTCACATATTCACTTCTGTTTCGGAACTTGTACCATCTCCAGTTGTATTCCTCCGATTTGAAAAACGCCTTACGGATCGCATCATAGAAATGCTGGATAGCTTTCATGTTGATGCCAGTGGTCAGCACCAAGTCGCCGACTTTGATGGCAGCAAGGTCTTTGTGTTCTTTTCTCCACGGAGTATAGAGGAAGGGCTGTGACATCATACCATTATAGATAGCCTCATCGATAGCTGTGTTGGGATTCAGCCACTTATATAAGCAGATGATCACTTCCTCGACTCGGACAGCGTTCAGACCCTGCATATTCATCAGGTCGAAAACACGCATATCAAGAATCTGCTTCAGGGAACGGAAGCCCAAATCGCAAAAGTAATCAGCGACGACCCGATCATCTTTTTCGAGCCACTTTGTCGAGCTGGGGTTGATGTTTATTTTGTTGTTCATGTGAATCACTCCTACCGGGTTTTATGAGATTGCCCTCTCACTTTCTCTTTGCCGAATTTTTTTGCGAGATTCCCACAGTTTTTTGCTCGTTTCCAAAATATTTTTTGGAAGCAGAAGAATTTGGAGGGAGGAGGCATATTCTTTGGAATGAATTCTCATGCGCTATTGACAAAACTATCATCAGGATGATATAATGTGGTCGTATCATTACAATGATAACGGAGGCTTCATATTATGAGCGTCATTCAACTGCTTCATGGAACCGACCACATCATCGAGGTTCCGGATATTCATATCGGTAATCCGCACAACGACTATGGCATGGGATTCTACTGTACCCGTGTCGATGAAATGGCTCGTGAGTGGGCCTGCAAAAAGAACACAGACGGTTTTGTCAACAGCTACGACTTTGACACGGAAGGGCTGAAGGTGCTGAATCTGTTGGACGGAACGCATACGGTCCTGAACTGGATGGCTCTTCTGCTTCAGTTCCGCACCTTCAAGCTGGACTCCGAAGTTGCCGTTGATGCAAGGGACTATCTTATTGGTCACTATTCAATTGATTTAACCGGCTTCGATGTTGTGATCGGCTATCGGGCAGACGATTCCTATTTCCAGTATGCAGAGTCCTTTGTGTCAAACACTTTACCGCTCCGGAGTTTGAACAGGGCTCTGAAGCTGGGCAAGCTCGGTGAGCAGACGGTTGTCATTTCTCAAAAAGGCTTTGATCGGCTGCACTTCGTGAATGCTTATCCGGTCAGCAAGAGCGTCTATTACCCCAAGTTCTTGGATAGAGATACCAAAGCGAGGGATACTTACCGTAAAGAGATCAAGAAAAGCAAGTCTTACCGGGACGACATCTTCGTGCTGGATATCTTGAGGGAGGAGATGAGCAACGATGACCCACGCATACAGCGAATCTTATTTGAATAATGCCAAGGATCGTCTTTCCTCTTTCTTCGACTATGCAATCAACGACTGCAAATTAAAACCGGATTGGATCACAGCACTCTTCATCAATACCGGCTACGCCGAACAATTTGAACGAGGCAACCCCGCCTATGTCGCAGGGATGTCCGGTGTTGAGCTGGCCCGTGCGGTCATCACAAAGGCATACGGTCCAAAGGAGCTGCCAGCACCAACCAACGCAGAGGACTGCTCCCCTGAATATTGGGCCGGTTGGGCAGTTGCAGAGTACCAATGGTTTACCGGCCGTCGTTTCAAGGACATCTTTGAGCGCATTCCACTTTCCAAGATCATTGGGATGTATTCCGTTTACCACGAGATGGACATTACAAGTTTCATCGATACCATGGAGGAACTCTATAAAGCAGCGGAAGGCGATTCCAACCTGAAGCGCATCCGTGAAAACCGGGGCTTATCTCAGGCAGAGCTTGCAGAGCAGTCCGGCGTGAATCTGCGCAACATTCAGATGTACGAACAGCGGGTCAATGGCATTGACAAGGCGCAGGCAAACATCCTCTACAAGTTGTCCCGTGTTCTCGGCTGCAATGTGGAAGACCTATTGGAAAACCCCATGATGTGATTTCATTCCTGCACCTGCTTCAGCAGGTGCTTTTTACGCATTACCCAGAATGCTTTTCAGCTTCCTCAGCGCGTGATCTCTTCTGCGGTAAATGCTCGACTTTGTTGTTGCAAATCTTTCTGCAAGTGCTTCGCCCGACAGGGGAGGCTCCGAGAAGTAGAAGTTCATAATGATATCGCGTTCTTCCGGGGTCAGTGCTTTCAGCGCGGCTCTGACTCTTTCGATATCCAGACTCTGGACAACCTCTTCCTCCACATTGCACTCTGTAGGAGCGTGTGGAGATAAGCGTATTCCACTCATAGCCGCAGGTCTTGCACTTCCACCAAGCCTTACTGTTTGCGAACGCCGTAACTTCGGTAGGCTTCTTTT
>CABQGZ010000830.1 GCA_902463835.1 uncultured Lachnospiraceae bacterium | reverse complement strand
ATGCAATACAGTCCGTTTATCGTAACCAAAAGATACATCCTGAAAAGTAATGTCATACGAGGTCGGTGTAATATCTTTTCCGTCTTGGTCGATATATTCTGCATTTTCCAGAGCTTCCAGCTTATTCATAGCGGAATCTATAAGACCCAGCATGTGAGCCGCGTCGTTAATGTTTTCCACACTTCCAAAGATTACGAAAGAAAACAGAACAAACATCAGGAAATAAGCAAGACTCATTTGCCCGTTAAGTGTCTGCCATGCACAGATAAACACAATCCCCATAGATGCCAGTTTTAAGGAGAACAGATGCAAGCAGTTAAATGGCGTATAGCCTTTTTCTACTTTGATATGAATATTTTTCAAATCCGTATTTGCCTTGCGGAAACTTTCGATAGAAGCCCCTTCCTGTCCGAACGATTTAACGATGGACAGCCCGCGGATATATTCAATCGCAGAGCCAGACATATCCTCCATGGCCTGGTGCGTGATAGCAGCGGTCTTTTCACTATGCCTGCTGATACCATGTAAGGCCAATGAGGAAAAGGCAACGCCGACAACAGAAATCACTGCTGCGGCTGGACTCAGGAAAAGGAAACACAGGAGAATTGCAATAAACTTTGCATATCCGTTGATGATGATGTCAACCATCTTCATTCCCTGCAATTCAAGTGTGGATAGCTCCGTGGTAACACCTGTCAGAATATCGCCCACGCTGTTTTTAGAAAAATATCCCAGAGGAACCCTTTTCAGCACATCGCCTAAATGGATTCGCTGCCCTGCGGCTACTTCATAACCAATGCTTTCCTGCAACACCGCCCGCAAATAAGAGAGTAGAAAGTTAAGCGCAATCGAGCCAACAATAATCCAAAGCGTCTGCCAGATCAGGGAGGATTCTATTGTGTTGCCTGCCCAATAAGCTGCGATTGCTTTATCAAGGGCATAAGCGGCAGCCATTGTAGGGATCGCCGTAGACAGGCTGCTGAAAAAGGAAAAAACAGAGCCAAGATAGAGGCGTCCCTTATATTTCCCCGCCCATTTAATGATCCGTTTCATAGACTTAAACATGAGCGGCCACCTCCTTCTTTTCACTCACAGACCAATTCTTCGCCCCGATGTGGGCTTTCCACATATCCGCATAAAGCGGACACCGCTTCAACAATTCTTCCTGCTTTCCGCAATCCACAATCCGGCCTTTTTTCAACACGACAATCTGATCTGCGTTCTGAATGGTGGAAAGGCGGTGGGCGATCACAAGAAGAGTTTTACCCTTTGATAACGCCATGATAGATTTCTGAATTTTATCTTCGTTCTGCGGGTCAGTAAATGCTGTCGCTTCATCCAAAATAACAATCGGGGCATTTTTTAGGATCGCCCTCGCAATCGCAATTCGCTGTTTTTCGCCGCCGGACAGCCTCTTTCCGGCATCACCGGCAGGGGTATCATATCCTTTGTCCAAACGCACAATAAATTCATCACAGCAGGCCGCTTTCGCCGCCGCATATACTTCTTCATCTGTGGCGTTTGGATTTCCAAGACGGATGTTTTCTTTCAGGGAGCAATTAAACAGGAAGTTATCCTGCGTCACAAAACTGACCAGTTCGGAAAGCTGGCGTATAGACAACTCTTTGATATTCTTCCCCCCAATGGTAATGTTGCCGCCTGTCACGTCCCAAAACCTTGCAATCAGACGGGCAATCGTTGATTTACCGCCGCCAGACGGTCCTACAAGTGCCGTAAAACTTCCCTCTGGCAATTCCAGGTTCACATCATGCAACACTTCATTTTGCTCGGAACCGTCATAGGAAAAGGTTACATGCTTCAACGCAATATCATTGTGAGGAATAGATACGATTTTCCCTGAATCCGGCAGTACAGGCAGGTTCAAAAGTTCATTTGCCGCCTCTACTGCATATTCCATAGACTTTGCTTCGTTAATGAAAGTGGTTGCTTTCATCAACGGCCCAACAATGCTGAGGGAAAGGATAATCCCCATTGCAAGCTCCGCAGGGGAGATACTTCCATTCTGCACCAGCAAAAGGCCGACAGGAAGAACCCCCAGGAGCGTTGTGGGCATAATCGCCATCATAAGGTTCATCGATTTCCATGTACTCTTAAACCATGCCAAGGTAAACTCTTTGAACGACTGGACAGCATTAACAAATTTTTCATAGGAGCTTGTGCTTTGGTTAAAGGCCTTTACAACCTCGATACCTTCCACATACTCGATAATAATACTGTTGACGTGATTATTTGCCTCCATATAAGCGGCGTACTGGCTGTTATAGTTCCTCATAAGGAAAAACATAGGAATCATGGCCAGCACCGGAGCAATCAGAACCGCCAATCCCATGCGCCAGTCAATGACCATCATCCAGGTAAAAATTGCAACAGGGAGTAGGAGGTTAGAAGTCAATTCCGGGATCATGTGTGCCAAAGGCGGCTCTAAATCCTCCACCTTATCC
>CABQGZ010000829.1 GCA_902463835.1 uncultured Lachnospiraceae bacterium | reverse complement strand
CTAGCCGGATGAGAATCCATCCTGCATGCTGTGCGTTTGGTTACATGAGAATAGATGAAAGAGCGGAAGGTAAAGGAATGTATGATTTTCATGAGATAGAGCATCATCCGAATCCACAATTTTACCGAAAGGATTTTTTGGTACTTGACGGGGAATGGATGTTTGCGTTCGATAAAGAGAATGTCGGTCTTAAGGAGCAGTGGCAAAGAAGATCTACGCTGCCTTTGAAGATAAAGGTTCCTTTTGTCTATCAGTCCCAAAAGAGCGGGATCGATACGTCTGATTTTGGCTCGGTGGTCTGGTATAAGCGCAAGGTTGTGGTTCCAAAGAGCTATGAAGAGAAAAGAGTGATCCTTCATTTCCTTGCGGTGGATTATGCGTGTGACGTGTGGGTGAACGGAGAGCATGCAGTGCATCATGTGGGTGGATATACCTCCTTTGAATCGGATCCTTGCCATGCTGGATTGGGTGGCGGAGGTTCCCAGAGTGCCGGGAACCTATATGACCCAGCGTTCCCTCTCCAATGCCTTGAATAATATTGTCTTGAGAGGAAGCAATGTTCGCCAGGAGCTGAACGAGGCGGAAAAGGACATACAGGCCGAGGTGGATTCCAAGCTGGAGGAATTCGGGTATTCCGGCAAGGGGAGTCCGGGAAATAAATTCAGGATCACACATGGAGGGGAGGGGATCACGCGATGAAGAGAGATAAGATCAAGCGGGGAGCAGCGCCTTATCTATTTGTTTTCCCGTATTTTGCACTGTTTTTGTTGTTTGTGGCTATTCCGGTAGTCATTGCAATCGGTCTTTCCTTTACGGATTTTAATGCGATACAGAAGCCCTCCTTTGTAGGACTTAAGAACTATGTGGAATTGTTTTTGCAGGATGAGGTTTTTATCGAGCATGTAATTCCAAATACGATTATTTTTGCGGTGATCGTAGGGCCGGGCTTTTGAATATCGATCCGAGCCTTTATGAGGCAGCCCAGATCGACGGGGTCAAAAACCGGTTTCAGGAGGTGTTTTACATTACCATACCTTCCATAAAGCCGCAGATGCTGTTCGGCGCCATTATGGCCATTGTGAACGCATTCAAGCAGAGCGCCATCGGCGTGCAGCTGTCCGGTTCCAATCCAACCCCGAATTATGCCGGGCAGCTCATGGTAAACCACATTTCAGACTTTGGATTTACCAGGTATGAGATGGGCTACGCCTGTGCGGTATCGGTGGTTCTGCTTCTGATAATATGGGTATTTTCCAGAGGCGCGCGGGCGCTCTTTCAGGAGGATTAATTATGGCGATAAAAGGAAACAGTGTCAATCCAAGCAAGTTGGAAATCTCAGATAAAGATCTATGTGATATTACTGCCCATGACGCTGATCATGCTGCTGCCGTTGCTCTATATTGTGAACCATGCATTTAAGCCTTTGGAAGAGCTTTTTGCGTATCCGCCCAAGTTTTTTGTCACAAACCCGTCTCTTATCAACTTTGAGAAGCTGGCGGGCGCGGCGGAAACGGCGACAGTCCCGGTTGCACGGTATATCTTCAACAGCATCCTTGTGGCGGCGTGCGTGTTGGGATTTACCCTGATGTTTACCACGATGGCGGCGTATGCCCTCTCAAAGCTGCAGTTTCGTGGCAGAAAGCTGCTGCTGAATATGAATGATGTGGGACTTATGTTTGTGGCCATTGCGCTTCAGATCCCCAGGTATCTGATCATTGATAAGCTTCACCTTCACGACACCTACCTGGCGCACATCCTTCCCATCATCGTACTGCCCGTGGGATTGCTGCTCTTGAAGCAGTTTATTGACGGCGTCCCCACAGAGCTTATGGAGGCTGCCAGGATTGACGGGGCAAGCGAGTTTAAGATCTACCGAAAGATCGTGGTGCCCATTGTGCGTCCCGCCATGGCGACGGTATCGATCCTCATGTTTCAGGAGGTCTGGAACAATCTGGAGACCTCGTCCATGTATGTGGACACAGACGCGGTCAAAACCTTTGCCTTCTATATGAACACACTGTCCTCAAACACCAACAGCGTATCCGGCCAGGGGCTTGCCGCAGTTGCGACGCTGATTATGCTGATCCCCAATGTGGTCCTGTTTGTGATCATGCAGAGCAAGATCATGAGCACCATGGCCACATCGGGTATTAAATAAGGAGGCGATACTGTGGTGAAAAAATCAATCCTGTTTTCTCTGCCGGCGGTGATCCTGACAGCGGCGCTTGCGATTAAGGCGCCTGTTGAGGCTTCCTATAAAACGGTCACGCGGGATAAAAATGAGGAATATATCGAGACCCAGACGGCGTACAAGCCGGTGTCTACCATAGAAAAGATAGGCGATGAGTTCTTGTCAGGCCCCCAGGATATGGTGGTCTTTGCGGATCGCATCTACATCGCGGATACCGGGAACCGGCGCGTTGTGGTCTCATCCCTTTCCGGGGAGCTGGTAAGTCAGTTTGGAAG
>CABQGZ010000828.1 GCA_902463835.1 uncultured Lachnospiraceae bacterium | reverse complement strand
AAAGTGACGATTACGGACGTGCGTCTGCTGCTCTTCAATCCGGTGGACCTGCGGGGCATACCAACCGCAAATGAAGATAAGACCCTGGCCGTCTGGCTGAAACCGAAGATTTTCCAGATGGATGAGAGCAGCGAGACGGTCAATATCCTGTTTCTGGATGAGATATCGGCAGCTCCGCCCTCCGTGCAGTCGGCGGCGTACCAGATTACCCTGGACCGCACCATCGGGGAGCATAAGCTGCCGGAGAACTGCATTGTGATAGCTGCCGGAAACAGAGTGACGGACAAGTCGGTGGCCTACAATATGCCCCGGGCGCTTGCCAACAGACTCTGCCATTTTGAGATAAAAGGCGATTCCCATTCCTGGCACGATTGGGCAGTAGAGAACGGACTGCACGCCTATGTGGTGGGCTATCTGGAATACAATTCTGTGGCGCTTATGCGGTTTGACTCTTCCGGCATGGGTCTTGCGTTCCCTACGCCCCGTTCCTGGGAGATGGTCAGCAATATTTTGAACGCCGTGTCGGACCATATAGAAGAAGTGTATCCCATGATTATTGGATGCATCGGCCATCACACCGCATCCAATTTTCGGACGTGGATTGAACTCTATGATTCGATGCCTTCTGTAGAAGATATTTTTCTAGGAAAAGACGTGGAGGTTCCCAAAGCGCCGGAGTTGCATATCGCGCTGCGCTCGGCCATGGTCTCCTATGCGAGACAGCATCCCCAAAAGGAATTGATTGACCGCTCCATCGATTTTGCCTGCCGACTGCCCTGGTCCTTCCGGGGAAGGCTGCTGCACGACTATTACTGTATACCGGAGGTGCGGCCAATCGTCAAAGAAAATGATGTGTTCCAGACGGCTATAAAGGATGGTTTGCGATGACAGAGCAGAGAAAAAATCGTCTGAGGCGACAGCTGCAGGAGGCAAGGGCCAGACTAGGCATCATGAACCAGGAATTTGCCGCACCTCTCTGGGAGATGCTTTTTGTGGCTTCCAAGGATGTGAAGCGGATCTCTACCAATGGCGCCTGCATCTATTTCAACCCTGATTGGCTGCAGAAGCTTGGCAGCGTGGAGTTGGATTTTATATTGTCCCACGAGCTGATGCATATTGCGCTGGGACATATTGAACGCCCGAAATATTACAAGGGGGATCGCTTCCATCTTGCCTGCGACATTGTGGCCAATGCACATCTTGAGGTGTTTGGATGGAAATATGACAGGCTGCCCCATATAGGAAGAATATTTTACGAAACCTTCTTTCCGACTGTGAGCGGTCGTTCACTGACTGCCCAGGAGGCGCTTGCCGGTGTTCCCTTCGATCCGGCACTTATGGAGCCGGGGGTACGCCGGAACTATATGATAGACGAAGAGAGCTGGTGGGATCGCAAGGAAGACCGTGGAGAGGGCGGTGACATCGTATTGAGTCCCAGGGATGAAGATCCGGAGGATCTGCGAAGTACGGAACACACCATAGGCGGAACCCACTTTTTTGTAGAAAAAGAGAGGTTTGTTCCGGAAATGCAGGGGACAGAGGACGATGAGCTGCCGCAGGGGGAGGAGCGTCATCGCCATGCCTCAAAAAGCAGCTGGGATAAAGGTGCGGCCAATGAGCTGCAGAGCTTGCGGAGCAGGAAGAAACGAGATTCCGAGGCCGGAGAGGAAGTGGATTTCAGAGAGCGAATATGGCAGAGATCCAACAGCCCGCGATTAAACTGGAAAAAGCTTTTGAACCGATTTATCCAGGAAGAGGTATGCGATTATTCTTTCACGCCGCCGGACCGGAGACTGCAGGACTCTGATTTTTTCCTTCCGGATTACAATGTGCTCCTGGAAAAGCCGAAGGAAGTGTTATTCATGGTAGATACCTCCGGTTCCATTGACGATCCTATGCTCATGGCGGTATATAATGAGATCTGTGAGGCAATCGGTCAATTTAACGGCGGACTGATCGGGCTGATCGGCTTTTTTGATGTGAGAGTGTACACGCCGGTCTTGTTTGGGGATGTGAATGATCTGGCCGGGATGGTTCCGCGCGGTGGCGGAGGAACGAATTTTCAATGTATCTTTGACTACGTCAAAAGGCACATGAGCATGAATCCGCCGGCAGACATTGTGATCTTTACCGATGGGGAGGCCGAATATCCGGAAGAGACGGAAGCGCAGAATATACCGGTACTCTGGCTGTTTACCAATGCGTCCGCCAGCGCGCCCTGGGGGAAATCCGCAGTGATCTCGGTGGAGCAATCATAATAAAATATGACCATATTCAGAGCAGAATGAAACTTAGTGCAGCAGAATGGAAAATTAGTGTACAAGAATGGAAAATTAGCCGGTTGACGCTAGATCAAACAAGTGTTAAAATATGGGAATAATTTGCAGGAACAGGAAAGGGGAAAATATGCAAAAGACACTGGAAAAAGTCAGGCTTTTTGTGCTGGACATGGATGGTACCTTCTATC
>CABQGZ010000827.1 GCA_902463835.1 uncultured Lachnospiraceae bacterium | reverse complement strand
TGCAGCAGAAAAAGCTGACCCACTTCGACTGCTGGGCATCCACCTTTGGCGAGACCACCACCGCCATTGAGCTGGCCCCCGAAGGTACTGGGTATCGGGCAAGAACAAGATTTGCCAAGTTTTTCAATCTGCCGGAACTGATGTCCATGTTCAAGGAGGTTGCGGACATTAAAACTTCCGACCAGCTTCATCTTCCGGTGCCGGAGGCGAAGTTTGAGACCGTGGTGGCAAAGCCGTCCGAAATTCAAAAGGAAATGGTGCAGGAACTGAGCAAGCGTGCGGCAGAAATCCACTCCGGCACCGTGGATGCATCCGTGGACAATATGCTCTGTGTCACCAACGACGGCAGAAAGATCGGCTTGGATGTGCGCCTGATGAACCCCATGCTGCCGGACGACCCCAACAGCAAGCTGAACGTATGCGTTCAGAACGTGCTGAAGATCTGGGAGGAAGGCAAAGACCAGAAGTTGACCCAACTTTTGTTCTGCGACCTCTCGACACCAAAGAACGATGGCAACTTCAATGTTTATGAGGACATTCGCAAAAAGCTGATTGCCGCCGGTGTGCCGGAAAACGAGATCGAGTTTATCCACAACGCAGATACCGAAGCAAAAAAGGCGGCATTGTTCTCGAAAGTGCGCTCCGGCGATGTGCGCGTCCTGCTGGGCAGCACGGCAAAAATGGGCGCAGGAACCAATGTGCAGCAGCGTCTTGTGGCAGTGCATCATCTGGATGTTGGCTGGAAGCCCAGCGACATGACCCAGCGCAATGGTCGCATCATCCGTCAGGGCAATATGAATAAGGAAGTCAAGGTGTTCAATTACGTTACGGAAGGGACATTTGACTCGTACTTGTTTCAGACCCTTGAGAATAAACAGCGGTTTATCAGCCAAATCATGACTTCCAAATCTCCTGTTCGCTCCTGCGAGGATGTAGACGAACAGGCACTTTCCTATGCGGAGATCAAGGCACTTTGTGCCGGAAATCCTCTCATCAAAGAGAAGATGGACTTGGATGTGCAGGTGGCAAAGCTGAAGGTGCTGAAAGCCGACCACCAGAGCCAGAAATTCCGCCTGCAAGACAAGCTGCTGACCAAATTCCCGGCTGACATTCGGGAAACGAACGCCTATATTGCTGGGGTGAAAGCGGACGCACAGCTTGCCGCCGCCCATCCGCAGGTGCAAGAGGGTTTCTGCGGCATGACCATCAAGGGCGTGACCTACGATGAGAAAAAGACCGCTGGTGAGCGTCTGGTCCTCGCTTGTTCCGAACTGCCCAACGCCGAAGAAAAAGTGATTGGCAGCTATCGGGGCTTTGAGTTGTCTCTGCGGTTCGATACCTTCCGCAGCGAATATCAGGCGATTCTGAAGGGTCAGCGGAGGTACCCGGTAGCACTGGGCACCGACCCGCTGGGCAACATTATCCGTTTGGATAATTCGCTGAACAACTTCCCGGAGCGCATTAACTCTGCTGAGAATGAACTAGCCACTCTGCATCAGCAGCAGGCGGCGGCGCAAATCGAAGTGGAAAAGCCCTTCCCACAGGAGGAAGAACTGGCAGAAAAGTCCGCACGGCTTGCAGAGTTGAACGCTCAGTTGGATGTGGACGAAAAGAGCCACGAGCCGGAACAGGACGAGGAAGAACAGGAGGATACCCCGCGCCGCCCCTCGGTGCTGGCAGCACTGGAAGAAAAATCGGACAAGCCGGAGCCGGTGAAGCCCTTCCGCAGTTATTACGACAAGGACGGTGATGCCCGGTGAGGGAAAAGCGGGACGAGATCATCATCCTGAGAACCACAAAGGCGGAGAAAAACCGCATTTATGGGAAAATGCTGGGCATGGGCATCCGCAGCCTGAGTGCCTATATCCGCAAGATGGCGCTGGACGGCTACTGTCTGAACCTTGACCTGCCGCAGTTGCGCCGGATGTCGTACCTGCTTCAGAATTGCAGCAACAATCTGAATCAGGTGGCAAAACGTGTGAATGAAAGCAATCAGCTTTATGCTGCAGACATTGAAGATTTGCGGCATCGGCTGGACGAGCTGATTGGCATCGGAAAACAGATTCTTTCCAAACTGTCTG
Organism: uncultured Lachnospiraceae bacterium; assembly: GCA_902463835.1. Lineage (GTDB taxonomy): Bacteria > Bacillota > Clostridia > Lachnospirales > Lachnospiraceae > 14-2. The sequence continues at coordinate 389 of CABQGZ010000827.1, read as the reverse complement.
AACTTTAACTTTTTTCCGCAGAGGGGAGCTGCGGATTACATATCGATTGACATCCTTGCAATGGATGCGGAGATACCTTTATAATAAGGGCGAAAGGCGGGTGCTGGATATGAGGTTCGTTTTTAAGATGATCGTTTTCCCGTTTTGGTTGATTACTGCTTTCCTTGCGCTGATGCTGAAATGGACGCTGAACCTGTCGGCGTTTGTGCTGGCTCTGCCCATGCTGTATATTTTTGGCTGCGGCCTTTATACGCTGTACTGCCGGGAGTGGATGCAGTTTTTGATCTTGCTGGTGGCGGAGTTTGGTTGCTTCCTGCTCATCACCGCCGGAACGATCATTGTGGAAGCCGTGGAATGGTTCAGCGGCTGGATTGCAGAATTATAAAATT
>CABQGZ010000826.1 GCA_902463835.1 uncultured Lachnospiraceae bacterium | reverse complement strand
TTCTGGACACATCCTCATGCTCGGTGGTTCCCACGGTCAGGCTCTGAAGGTTATAGGATTTTCCGGAAAAAAGTCCCGATACCTTGGCCAGGACGCCCACCTGGTTCTCTACATACAGTGCAATCCATCTGTTCTTCACATCGGTTCCCTCCTTACCCTTTCAATATCATTTCGCTCATGGGATTGCCGCCCTTTACCATGGGCAGCACGATATCCTCCGTGGCGATCATAAATTCAATGATGGTGGTTACATTCTGCTTCTTCGCTTCCGCAAGGGCAGGCGCGATCTCCTCTTCCTTCCACACCCGGATCCCCTTTGCCCCGTAGCTCTCCGCCAGCTTCACAAAATCCGGTGTATAGGGCGGACAATTCTCGTTTGGCCCCTTGCAGTCTCTGGGACAGCCCTTTCTCCTTCGCAGGCAGGTGGCCTCATAGCGCTTGCCGTACCACAGCTGCTGCATCTGACGCACCATACCCAGGTAATAATTGTTCAGCAGACAGACGATCACCGGGGCCTCCTGCACCATGGAGGTGGCCAGCTCCTGGATGTTCATCTGCATGCCGCCATCGCCGCTGATACAGATTACCGTCTTATCCGGATTGGCAATCTTGGCTCCGATGGCTGCCGGGAGACCGAAGCCCATGGTTCCAAGACCTCCGGAGGTGATGAACTGTTTTTTCTCATTTAACTCAATATACTGGGCAGCCCACATCTGATGCTGTCCTACGTCTGTGGTGATAATGCCTTCGTCAAAGCAGTCATTGATCTGCTCCATGATCATCTGGGGCGTCATGCCCATATCCCGGCGCATCTCCAGCGGATTTTCCTGATTCCACCCAGCAATCTGATCCATCCATTTTTCCGTCTTCTGAGGCTCCGCCCACTCCAGAAGCTTCTCAATGGCCAGATTGGCGTCCGCAACGATGGGCACATCCACCACCACATTTCTGGAGATGGAAGCCGTGTCCACATCCACGTGGACAATCTTTGCCTTGGGGGCGAATTCATTCAGATCGCCGGTGATCCGGTCATTGAACCTTGTCCCGATGGAAAAGAGCACATCGCATTGGCTGACGGCTATGTTGGCCGCGTATTTGCCGTGCATGCCGCTGTTTCCTATGTAATAGGGATGGGTGGTGGGAATCGCACCTTTTCCCATGATAGTCGTTACCACTGGAACCTTTGTCTTCTCCACCAGCTCCTGCATCTTCTCGTTGGCTCTGGCGATATTGATACCGCCGCCCAGCAGAAACAGCGGGCGTTTTGCCCCCTTTAACAGCTTGTAACCCTTCTTCAGCTGCCCGATATGGACGCTGTCGATGGGCTTATAGCCCCGGATATTGACGCTGGCCGGATATTCCGCCGGCCCCTGGGTCGTCTGGATATCTTTGGGGATATCTATGAGTACCGGGCCGGGTCTGCCGGTGCGTGCAATATGAAATGCCATCTTTAAGATCTTTCCCAACTCCTTGCGGTCGCGGACAGTAACGCCATATTTGGTGATACTTCTGGTCATCCCCACGATATCCACCTCCTGAAAGGCGTCGTTTCCAATCAGGCTTAAAGGCACCTGCCCGGTGATGCACACCAAAGGAATGCTGTCATAATGGGCGTCCGCCAGACCGGTCATGATGTTGGTTGCTCCCGGACCGCTGGTCACGATACACACTCCCACTCTTCCGGTGGACTTGGCGTAGCCTTCCGCCTCGTGGATCAGCCCCTGCTCGTGGCGGGGCAGCACCAGCTCAATGGCATCTGTCTTGTACAATTCATCCAAGATATCCGTCACCATGCCGCCCGGATAAGCGAACACGGTATCCACGCCTTCTTCCATCAGCGCTTTCACAAATAATTTTCTTCCGGTAATATCCATCTCTTTCCTCCTGTTTCTCTCTATTGCAAAGCTCTCATGTGCAAATCTCTCATACGCAAATCTCTCATGTGCAAATCTCTCATACGCAAACCTCTCATGCGCAAATCTCTCATGTAAAAATCTCTCGTACGCAAGCCTCTCACGAAGTCGAATATGCGAATTTATATACGGTTCAAAAATCCACTAGCCAATCAAGCCGACGCATTTTAGCAGAAAGATCCACCCGGTGAGGGTAAATGCAGCCAGAAGCGTAGTCACCACAACCGTGCTGGCCGTGAGAACACCGTCGTTGTTCATATTTTTCGCCATAATATAACAGCTGGGCGTGGTGGGTGCCGCCAACATCACTACGATCGCGATCATTTTCTCCCCGTCAAAGCCCATAAGGGCTGCAATCGGCAGAAAAACACCCGTCTGAACCACCAGCTTGATGAAGGCAGCCGCCAGAGTCGGTTTCAGCTTGCCCAGCGCTTTCTTCCCTTCAAATCCCGCTCCCATGGCGATCAGCGCCAAGGGGGTAGCCATCTGGGCCACATTGCCCACCGTTTTATCAATGATAGTGGGAAATTGTATATTACATAAGGATACTACAAGTC
>CABQGZ010000825.1 GCA_902463835.1 uncultured Lachnospiraceae bacterium | reverse complement strand
ACCAGGATCCCGCCTACTACGTAGAAGATCGTTGTACCGATTCCACCGGTCTCAGGAAGCAGGGAACCTGTCTTATTCTCTATCTTTACTCCAATAGTCCCATCTGCCGTTGAGGTCGTACCCCCATAAGTATATTCCACTGTTCCGTCTGCACTGATTACAATCTTGACAATGCCGGAAAGCTTGTTATAACCAGTAGGCGCTTCTGTCTCTTTCAAATAATACGTGCCGGAATCCAGTCCTCGAAGGACGAACCTACCATTATTCTCGGTTGTGATTTCTTTCACTGTACCCTCTGGATTCACCCGGTAGAGCGGCACGCCTGCTATCCCCTCTTGTTCTGCAGTTGCTCTTGTATCAAAAATAACTTCATCCGTTGCTTCTTCATCCCTGTACAGCTTAAATTTTGCGCCACTCAGGCCAACTTCTTTCGTTTCACCGTTTTCACTCTTCACGTAATACTTAAAGAACGGCACCTGCCATGTATTTACCTTAACTGTCTTATGCTCTGTGTTGAAGGAACTATCTTCGCCATACTTCAGCCATGCTTCATTCACACCATGATCTGAAAGAAATGCTTCCTTATTGACCATTGCTCTGTAACTTACAACAATTTTATCCTCTTTTGCCAGCTTGTCGCAGAAATCCTCTGTAAATTCCACATGGAACGTGCACCCAGCAACTCCCTCCGTTACTGTATAGTTTTCTTCTCCAGTTACCGTTTCCGGATTTCCGGGATTTGATGCTTTCTCTAATGTTACCTCTACAGATGTTTTTATAAAGCTTAGTCCAGCATCCATTTTATCATGCATGACATATTTCTGGGCTCCGTCTTTGGCTGTGATAGTTACCCGGAATTCCACCTCTTTCCCGCGTTCAGCATCGGCCACATTTCCCCATGAATTGCCTTCCTTTACCTCTTTTTCCAGTGTAGGTTCATCGTTCTTTTCTTTGATCGTCGCGTTAGGCTGCGTTGTATCCAGAGAGCAAAGAGTACCCATATCGGAATCCAGCAGATAGTAGCCCAGTTCCAATCCTGTAAATTCCACAATTGCACCTTCGGCTTTTTTGGAACCCTGATTCCCAATGCCATTGTCTGCGGCATGCTTCTGAGCCAGTTTCGCAAAGTCTGCTACAGATGCTCCATCCTTCCATGTCACATATCCCTGAGAATCAACTGTCACATAGATATCCTTGATCTTTTCAGAATTGATAAAACCATTCCAGTCACTGGTTGCCTTGTAGGAATATGCTTTACTTTCTTGGTTGTAACTTTCCAGCTTCAATATCTCATAGATCGTGTAGGTATATCCTGCTTTTGCCTTCTCAATGGTGATACTTCCATTTGGCGTTTCCGTTCCTGTTCCCGTTGCTCCTACCGGCAGAGCCATTGCCAGTACCATGATCAGTGCCAGTACTACGCTGGCGAGTTTTTTGATTTTCTTCATAAGTTTCTTCCTTCCTTTCTCTTTGAAGCTTCTTTTTTGTTGCCATTAGCTAACATCTTTGGTTTTTTGTTTTTTTACAGCGCCTTTCTGCCGGCGCTGCCTTTGCTGCTCTTGATTGCTCCTTTGCAGCATTTTCCTTCTGTCTCGTCAATGATGTCTATGTTTTTCTTTTTGGCGGATTTATGATCATCTATGAATGTTTCTCCCCCTTTCTCCGCCTTTTTCTATAATACAACAGTGTTCCTCCCATAATAGCGATTCCACTGAACGTATCCGGTAATGTATCTGTGCCTTTGGTCTGGCGCAGGATGCAGCCTTTTTTCCAAAAGCAGTTGTCATGTCACTCACTCCACCACCCCAAGCCGCTTCAACGGCCAGATGCGGAATATGATTTTCCCTACGATCTGCTCCTGGGCGATACAGCCGATGGCGGTGCTCCGGGAATCCACCGACACAGAGCGATGATCTCCCATCACGAATAATTTTCCGTCCGGCACCTGATAAGGCAGTTCGATATCACACTCGCCAAATGCCTGCTCCGTGAGATAAGGCTCCTCCAGTTCAATCTGGTTCACGTAGACCGTTCCATCCTCACCGATGTCGATCCAGTCTCCGGCCTGACCGATGACCCGCTTGACCAATATTTTATTGTTATAGTAAAATGACACGATATCTCCCAGTGCAAAATCCGAGGTCTTCCTGGAAAGGATGATCTCACCGTCCGCAAGGGTCGGCGTCATGGAGCTGCCGTAGATCTTAAGAACCGGCATCCACAGAGTGGCTACCAGCACCGCCACAGCTGCCACGGTGATCAGCGTACCTATGGTGCTGCGCAGGATACGGTAGTAACGCTTCCTGTACTGCAGCCTGGCCTGTTCGGCCTCCAGCTGCCGGATCCCTACTTTTCTCCGGTGCTCTTGACACATGTTCAACGCTTCCTGCTCCGTTTCCGTTTCGGTTTCCTTCCGCTGTTCCAAAAGCAGTTCAATCAGTTCCGCCCTGCTCAGCTTTTTCAGTTCCTGGGC
>CABQGZ010000824.1 GCA_902463835.1 uncultured Lachnospiraceae bacterium | reverse complement strand
CTCCTGCCGGAGTCATGATAAGACCTGCCTTCTTCGCCTTGGACACGATGGCTTTGGCGCAGCCCTCCATGGCTTCAAAGCAGATGAAGTAACCGCCCTTGGGACGGATCCAGCTTCCAATATTCAAACCTGCCAGCTCCCGGTCAAAGGTATCCAGAATCATCTCGAACTTGGGCCGCAGGATATTGGCATGCTTCTTCATATGTTCTGTCATGCCATAGATATCCTTGAAATACCGCACATGGCGCAGCTGGTTCACCTTGTCATGTCCGATGGTGGCTATGGACAGCTGCTTCTTGATCTCCTCCAGATTGTTCATAGAAGTGGCCAGAGCCGCGATCCCGGAACCTGAGAAGGTGATCTTGGAGGTGGAACAGAACTTGTATACCATATCCGGATTGCCCGCCCGCTTACATTCCGCCAGAATCTCCACCAGATTGTCCTGATCAATATCGTACAGGTGATGTACGCCGTAGGCATTGTCCCAGTAGATGCGGAAATCCTTAGCCGCCGGCTTCAGTCTTGCGAAACGACGCACCGTCTCATCGGAGTAGGTGATTCCCTGGGGATTGGAGTATTTCGGAACACACCAGATTCCCTTGATGGCCTCATCCTCGCTGACCAGCTTCTCCACCAGATCCATATCCGGGCCGGTGGACAGCATAGGCACATTGATCATCTCGATGCCAAAATATTCCGTGATGGCAAAATGGCGGTCATACCCTGGAACGGGACAGAGGAATTTCACCTTGTCCAGCTTGCACCAGGGAGTATTGCCCATGACGCCGTGGGTCATGGATCGGGAGATGGTATCGTACATCACGTTCAGACTGGAGTTGCCGTAGATAATGATATTGTCGGGATGGCATTCGATCATGTCGCCCAAGAGAACCTTGGCCTCCTGGATTCCATCCAGCACGCCGTAGTTCCGGCAGTCGGTGCCGTCCTCACATTTTAAGTCACAGTCGCTGTTTAACACATCCATCATGCCCATAGAGAGATCCAGTTGCTCCTGGGAGGGTTTTCCCCTGGACATATCCAGCTTCAATCCGCTCTGCTGATATTTCTTGTATACCTTTTCCAGCCGCTCCTTCTCCTGAATCAATTCTTCCTTTGTCATTTCCTGATAAGTCTGCATTTTATTTCCTCCTGATCTGTAATCTTGTCATAAAAAAGCCTATGCCTCGTCCCGGATAAAGGCAAGCCAGCTCTTAATCTGCTTCTCGTATCCCTGCTCCGTGGGCTCGTAGAACCGGGCGTCCGTAAGACCGTCCGGCAGATACTGCTGTCTTACATAATGATTCGGGTAATTGTGGGCGTACTTGTAGCCATCCCCGTGCCCCAGCTTGGCTGCCCCTTTGTAGTGGGCGTCCTGTAGATGTACGGGAATGGGCGCGGTCTTTGTGTTCTGCACTGCCTCCATGGCACGGCCGATGGCCTCAACGGCCGCGTTGCTCTTGGGCGCGCTGGCCACATAGGCCACTGCCTGTGCAAGGATGATCTGTGCCTCCGGCATGCCGATGCGCTCCACCGCCTGGCTGGCGCTGACCGCCACCGTCAATGCATTGGGATCTGCATTTCCCACATCCTCGGAAGCACAGATCATGATCCGCCGTGCGATAAAACGGATATCCTCTCCGGCATACAGCATGCGGGCCAGGTAATACACCGCCGCGTCCGGATCAGAGCCGCGCATACTCTTGATAAAGGCCGAGATGGTATCGTAATGGTTGTCCCCGGTCTTATCGTAGCGCACCACCCGCTTCTGAATACACTCGGAAGCCACCTCCAGAGTGATGTGGATCTTGCCGTCTGCGTCTCTCGGCGTCGTCAGAATGCCAAGCTCGATGGCCGTCAGTGCCGCCCGGGCGTCTCCGTTGGCCACATCCGCCAGGAATTCCAGGGCGTCCTCATGAATCACGCCGTTGTAGGACCCCATGCCCTTCTCCCGGTCGTTGACTGCCCGAAGCAGCAGCGTCTTGATGTCCTCCTTGGTCAGCGCCTTCAGCTCGAAGATCACCGATCGGGACAGAAGCGCTCCATTTACCTCAAAATAGGGATTCTCCGTGGTGGCGCCGATCAGAATGATGGTTCCATCCTCCACAAAGGGCAAAAGATAATCCTGCTGCCCTTTGTTAAAGCGGTGAATCTCATCCACGAACAGAATCGTCTTCTTTCCGTACATACCGCTGTTATTCTTTGCCTTCGCTACCACATCCTCCATGTCCTTCTTGCCGGCCGATGTGGCATTGATCTGGGTGAACTCCGCGCTGGTGGTGTTGGCGATCACCTTGGCCAGCGTGGTCTTCCCGGTTCCTGGAGGGCCGTAAAAAATAATGGAGCTAAGCTTGTCCGCCTTGATGGCACGGTACAACAGCTTGTCTTTCCCTATGATATGCTGCTGTCCTACCACTTCTTCCAGCGTCTGCGGACGCATTCTGGATGCCAGGGGAGATTCCTGCTCCTGTGTTTTTTC
>CABQGZ010000823.1 GCA_902463835.1 uncultured Lachnospiraceae bacterium | reverse complement strand
AGATGTAAAGGAGCAAGCCGAAATAATTTTGACCGCGCTCGGCATCCCTGCTTCCAATGCAATCACTATGTTTTATAAGCAGATCATCCTCAATAACGGTCTGCCTTTTGAGGTGAAGCTTCCTAATCATCCTCTAGACATCAGCCGTATGACTGCTACACAGCTGGATGCCGAATTGGAGAAAGGCTATACGGATATGCAGGCGGGACGCACGATTCCAATGGAGCAGGCATTTGCAGATATCCGTAAGGAGTTTGACATATGAATTATTCCGTAGTTCTGACACCCCAGGCGCAGACTGACCTGATTGAGATTTTCAAGTACATTGCAGTGGATCTGCAGTCTTTGCAGAATGCCGCCATTCAACTATCCCGCCTAGAAAAAGCAATTGCCTCTCTCGATCAGATGCCGGAACGTTTTCGTGTATATGATAAAGCAAAATGGCGTGAGCGAAATCTCCGCATTATGCCGGTTGACAACTATCTTGTATTTTATATTCCTCTCCATGATAACTGCACAGTTACCGTTCTGCGTATCATGTACGGTGGCCGGGATATCGACCGACAACTGGAAAATCTGGAATAAACAAAATTTTATACAATCAAGAGGCGGCCTTTCGAGGCCACTTCTATATTTCGTTACACCCTCTACTGCGACTCTTTTAATCTATGATATTCTTCCCGTAACTGCCGCATTTCTTCCTTCAACTGCAGGGATTCCTTCTCTGCCGCATCTGCACGCTGACGCTCACGTTCTGTGTTCATGCGTTCCTCCATGCGTCCCTCCAGCCGCACATAGTCCTCCCGAGCCTTCTTATCCCGGATTCTTCGTATTGATTATATTCAAATCCTCCTCACTCTTTGCATTCAGCAGATGGATCCAATCGTTCAATTTCTCGTCTTCTTTCAGCTTCCGGTACTCCTCTCCTGCTCGCAGGTTCTCCGTGTACATTTTTGCTAAGTAGAACAGACATCTGCGATCCCAGTACAGATACTGAGCCACCTGCAGTTCAATATCAATCTTCGTGTCGTCATTCAACTCCATTCTTGTTCTCCCTAACGCATCTCTTTTAGACTCTTTCTATCTCCGCATTGTCTTCCTCACGATAAAAATCAGCAAAATTCCGGCTGAATTCATTATAGTTGTACTGGTTTTCTGTTTTATCCAAAACAGCAAAGTCAATCTGGCGGAAGAAAGACACTGCTCTCATTCCATCATAGTTGAACTCTTTCAGCGCTTTATAGAACAAATCCGAGACAACCTTTGCATCATTTCCAAATGCTCCACACCCAAAAGCCCCAAGTACCAGAGCTGGATATCCCCAAAAGGCTGCACACTTCAGCATACCGCAAATCCGGTTATAAAAAAGCTCCTGGTATTCTTCCTCGGATAAGCCTTCCATTCCACGTTTTATCATAGGCGCTGCACAAGTCACGGCAGAGACGACGACAGACTCATCCAGCAGTTCTCCGTTACTATCTCGTATAATCTCCACATCAGGAGTCAGAATCAGCGCATCCGAGCCAAGGTAAGTGCACAGGGATTTGTTATAGTCGTAATAGTTCTTGGCACGCTCACTTTCCAGTGAAAAAAGAAGTGAGCTTTTTCTGCACAGATCCTCCTCCTGTGCCCGGGCGCCTCTCCGCACACCTCCGCCGGGATTGACAGGGTTGGCAAAATTCAATACCAGTATCTTTCCATTTCCAGCTTTATGAAACAGCGAGTTATTCCTGGCATATTCTTCCAGCGCCATATGAAAAGAATCCATGTTCCGACATTCCACACCCATGCGTCCTCCCACATATACGTGTTCAAAATCCTTTCGTTCTGCGATACCGTTGACATCCTCCGGCAAAAACACATGGCACTGAGCGGCTTGACTTTGCGACAGCTTCGTAGGGATCCTTTTTCCATTTTTTTCATAATAGCCGTTATGAAATATTTGTAAGGTATCCTCAAGGATCTGGATATTTTCATTTCTCATTTGGACAATTCTCCTTCTTCTAAATGACATACTACGAAATATAGAAATGACCAGAGCAACTCTGGCCACTTCTATATTTTGTTACACTCTCTACTGCGACTCTTTTAATTTCTGGTATTCTTCCCGTAACTGCCGCATTTCTTCCTTCAATTGCTGAAATTCTTTCTCTGCCACATTCGCTCGGTTTTCCGCTACATTCGCTCTGCTTTCCGCTACATTCGCTCGACCTTCCGCTGCATCTGCACGCTGACGCTCACGTTCTGTGTTCATGCGTTCCTCCATACGTCCTTCCAGCCGCACGTAATCCTCTCTGGCCTTCTTGTCCCGGATCTCCTTCAAATGAGCTTCATGGCGCAAACGCATCCGCTTGCTTAAGCTCATAACCTTTATCTCTTTTATCGCTTCCAACACTCCCGGATTCTTCGTATTGATCATATTCAAATCCTCCTCGTATAATAAGTTTGTAAGCAAGAAAAACAGCTTACAGACTTATTCTT
>CABQGZ010000822.1 GCA_902463835.1 uncultured Lachnospiraceae bacterium | reverse complement strand
GTCCTTTTCCGCGTGCTGGGCAAGCTGCTGATCCTGTTGGGTGTCATGCTCCATATTCTCGGCGATCAGCTGCGCGTGTTCCTGATCCGTCTGAGAATGCTGCTCCAGCAGCGCGTCCTGTTGGGCATCGTGCTCCATATTCTCGGCAATCAACTCGTCCTGCCGGGCATCGTGCTGCTCACCGGCGGCAAGCCTTGCGTTCTGTTCAGCATTTTGCTTGGCATGCTCGTCACTTTCACCAGAAAGTGCTTTTAGCTGGAGCTGCATAGTGTCCTGTAACGCTTTCAGCTTTCCTTGTTCCTCAAATACCTTGCTTTGGTTTTTCAGGATACTGATGGTGCGCTTTAACTCATTTCTGGCGATTGCGTTCAGCTCGGAAGACGATGCCCCTCTCAGCTTTGCCTCTAACTGCTGCATAACGCTGTTGTTGGCCGCAACGCCCATGGCAGCCAAGTCAAACAGCCCCTCGTTTATCTCCGCCAGCGACTGCGTAAAGCTATAGACGATCTCGAGCCCCTGCGCATTTTGCATATTGGCATTGCCCAGCGCCTCCACCGCGTCCGCGATAGTTTCCAGCGCCGCCTTCTTTTTGAAAAGCCCCTTCGGACAGTCCACCGCCCGCTGGGCGGAGTACTCCGCGCTTTTCGCCGCGGTAAGGACAGAGTCCACCTTTCTGCCCAACTGCGCCAGCTTTTTTACCTGTTCCTCCACCCGCGTGGAGACCATGCTGGCGTTGTAGATCATTCTTTCCTCTGAGCTTCTCTGCGTCAAGGTATTGGTTGTGCTCTCCATATCTCCTCTCTCCTTTTTATTCGTGTAAACAATCCAGCAATTCCGCTACAAGTCCGGGGTTATACTGCTCCATACCGGCAATATCGACACTGTCCAAGGTGCGCTGCGCCTGTATCAGGTAATTGGCAAAGGCCACATAGGCGACCTCCATGGACTGGTAGGCGGCGATGAGCGCCTTTTGGGCATTCTCCGCGCTGATCCACATATTTGCCTGGGTGTAAAACACCTTGGTATTGGTCCAGTGCATCATCTCCAGAGACAGCTGCAGCCGTTCGTTCCGGAGCTTTCCAGCCTTTATGCCCATGGCCACGTCCGCGCCCACGGCGATCACAAAGCGGCCGACGCCCACGAAGTTGACGTTCAGCAGGAACTCCTTGGCGAACAGCGCCGCATTGCCGCCGGACTTGGCTGCCCCCTGAATGGCCGCGCCCGCCATGTCGATGGCGGTAAAGGTGCCGGAGGCAATGGTCATCATGCGGACGATGGTGCGGTTGTTGAAGGGAACCACCTTGCGCCAGTCGATGCCATCCCAGCCGTTGTTCTCCTTATACTGCATCACCAGCCTGCGGACAAAGTAGAAGCCGCGGACAAGAACCTCGTTGATGATCACCGGTATGGCCTGCCGTTTCAGCTCATGCGCTACTGCGGCCTCTGTGCGCCCGTCCAGTTTGCTGGATGCTCCGCCAAACAGCTCATTGAATGTGCCCAAATCGATCTGCTTTTTGCCCGATCCAATACCGTTTTGATATGCTCGTCTCAGTTGTTCGCTGAAATCTTTATTTCCGAACAGCGCAGATACCTCCTTGAGCATCGACATCAAGGGACCAGGAATTCCGGCGCTCGTGGACATATCGCTCATAAGGTGTCCCTTTTGATTTGTAATCGCCCCAGCCACATTCAGGCACCAGTTTACGACTCCGGCAAATACCTTTGCGATTGGGCTGTCACCCACAAATTTGCCATACTTATTCACTTGAACCGGAAGCTGAATGAGCTCATTGTCACTATTACTGTAGATCGTACTTCCCGTAAATTGCACGATCACGCAGCAAATCAGCCCCACAAGTGTCGGGTGGTGGCAAAAGTCATCCAATCTGTGTGACCCTGCTCCTATAGATGTATCCCCTTTGGAATATTCGCCATCGCCGGGCAGATGGTATTTGTGCTCAAGAAATTCGATCGCGCTCTCCAATCTGTTTGGGTCGCGCATCCTTCTACCGTGCGCTGTGCTGCTGCACCAAGGGACATACTGCGGATCCTTTTTTGCAAACGCTACGACCTTATTGTTTACATCCTGATTGCTGGCAGCCTTTGCTTTCTCAAAGTCCCACTTCCCTACAACCAGCACGTCGATCATACCCGTTATCACGCCGCTGGCTACCGCCACCGTATAGTCCAGCTTGTCCGCGGTATTGGTGTACTTTTCCAGCTCCTGATTGATCTCCGCGATGCGGTGCCCCAGTGCGTCGGTCTTTGCTTCGGCGTTTTCCAGTCCCCGCATGATCTCCGCCCGGCGCGGATCACCGGCGGCAGGCAGAAATTCCTCCGGAGATAAGATGCTGTACGCCACCTCAAAGGGTTCGCCGTCCGTTTCGCACTGTACTTTCAAAAATTCCTCGCTCATGATCTCCTCTCCTTTTCACAGCTTATCCGTTCCGCATACGCACCGTTATCGCGGGATATACAGCGT
>CABQGZ010000821.1 GCA_902463835.1 uncultured Lachnospiraceae bacterium | reverse complement strand
ATTATAAAGAATTCCTGGAGATTGTCAATAAATACAGGAATTCTTAATAGAAACGAAAAAAATGGGAAAAATTTGCATTATCAGGAAAAAAGTGTTATAATGAGCCAATCACTATAAAAGCCTATGAAGTAAAGGAGGAACTCTTAGAATGAGAACCTATTTAGTAACCGGAGGAGCCGGGTTTATCGGATCCAATTACATCCATTATATGTTTCGCAAGTATGACAACGAGATTCGGATCATCAATGTGGACAAGCTGACCTATGCCGGCAACCTGGAGAACTTGAAGGATGTTGAGGACAGAGAGAACTATACTTTTGTCAAGGCTGACATCTGCGATAAAGAAGCGATTATGAAGATTTTTCAAGAAAATGATATTGACCGGGTTGTGCATTTCGCGGCAGAAAGCCACGTAGACAGAAGTATTAAGAATCCGGAAGTATTTGTGCAGACAAATGTTCTGGGCACGGCTGTTATGCTGAATTGTGCCAAGGCCGCATGGGAGCTTGCGGACGGAACCTTTCAAGAAGGAAAGAAGTTCCTGCATGTTTCTACCGATGAGGTGTACGGCTCTTTGCCGGACGATGAGAATGCCTTTTTCTATGAGACATCTCCGTATGATCCTCACAGTCCCTATTCGGCGAGCAAGGCAAGCTCCGATTTTCTTGTAAAGGCATATATTGACACCTACAAGTTTCCTGCGAACATTACCAACTGCTCCAACAACTATGGGCCGTTCCAGTTCCCGGAGAAGCTGATTCCGCTGATTATCAACAATGCGTTGCAGGGCAAGAAGCTTCCGGTGTATGGAGATGGCAAGAATGTTCGTGACTGGCTGTATGTGGACGACCATGCCAAGGGGATTGACATGGTGCAGGAGCAGGGAAGACTGGGAGAGACCTACAATATCGGCGGACATAATGAGAAGCAGAATATTGAGATCATCAACATTATCCTTGAGACGCTGCAGGAGATGTTGCCGGATGAGGATCCAAGAAAGGCACTCGTGAGCACCGACCTGATCACTTATGTGGAGGATCGTAAGGGCCATGACAAACGGTATGCCATTGCGCCGGATAAGATTAAGGCTGAGATCGGCTGGGAGCCGGAGACTATGTTCAAAGAGGGAATCCGTAAGACGATTGCCTGGTTCTTCGAGCATGAAGACTGGATGAAGAATGTGACCAGCGGAGATTATCAGAAGTATTATGAGGATATGTATAAGGACAGATAATAGGAGGACGGGACAGTGAAAGGAATTATTTTGGCCGGAGGTTCTGGCACCAGATTATATCCATTGACAAAGGCAATTTCAAAGCAGATCATGCCCATTTACGATAAACCGATGATCTATTATCCACTGTCAACACTGATGTTGGCAGGAATTCGTGAGATATTGATTATATCCACGCCGCGTGATCTGCCGGTATTTGAGGAATTGCTTGGTGACGGCAGCCAGCTGGGAATGAAATTTGAATATGCCATTCAGGAAGAGCCGAGAGGTCTGGCAGATGCATTTATTATTGGCGAGAAATTTATTGGCAAGGACGCTGTTGCATTGGTTCTGGGAGATAATATCTTCTATGGACAGAGCTTCTCAAGAGTGTTGAAGAGTGCAGCTGACAGAGCGGAGAGCCAGCCAGGGGCAACTATTTTTGGCTATTATGTAAAAGATCCGAGAGAATATGGAGTGGTAGAATTTGATGAGGACGGAACAGCCATTTCAATCGAGGAAAAACCGGAACGGCCTAAGTCGAATTATGCAGTGCCAGGACTGTATTTCTATGACAATGACGTGGTAGAGATTGCGAAGAATGTAAAACCGTCGGCGCGGGGAGAGATAGAAATCACAAGTGTGAATAATGAATATCTGAAGCGCGGGAACCTAAAGGTTGAGACTTTAGGACGCGGTTTTGCCTGGCTGGATACTGGAAATCATGATATGCTGCTGGCCGCTGCTGACTTCGTATCGGCATTCCAAAAACGCCAGGGCTTATATATTTCCTGTATTGAGGAGATTGCATATAAGCGGGGGTTTATTGATGTTGAGCAACTCAAAAAATTGGCAGAGCCGTTGATGAAGACCGAATATGGACAGTATCTGATGGATATTGCAAATGGATTATAATAAAGCGGAATGTGATATAACTGTTAGGAGATAAAGAGCATGGGAAAGATTAAGGTAAATGCAGATTGTAATGGAATTAAAGGCCTGAAGGTGATCGAGCCTGCTGTGTTTGGTGATGAGCGTGGTTATTTTATGGAGACGTATAATTACAATGATTTTGCTGAGGCGGGAATTGACTGTGAATTTGTACAGGACAACCAGTCTGCATCGAAAAAAGGAGTGCTCCGGGGCTTGCATTTTCAGATCCAGTATCCACAGGCGAAATTGGTACGTGTTATAAGTGGAGAGGTATTTGATGTTGCTGTGGATTTGCGAGAAAAGTCGGAAACCTATGGAAAATGGTTTGGAGTTACGC
>CABQGZ010000820.1 GCA_902463835.1 uncultured Lachnospiraceae bacterium | reverse complement strand
GCGGGGATGATATTCTTGCCAAAGTCATTTTCACTGGTGCGGTCGGCTTCGTCCTGAGCGACCGCCAGCATGATGTTGATCTTCAGGCGGCCGGAGGCGGTGGTGGTCTCGTAATCCTCATAGATGGTTTTCCACGATACATTGTGGGCTTCAAGGATCTCCTGCACCTTGTAGTATTCGCCGATGTTACGGAACCAACGATCCAGCTTTGTGACAAGGACGATATCGACTTCATCCCGCCGGACGGCATCCAGCAGGGCCATCATGGCGGGGCGCTTCTCGATCTTCTTTCGGGCAGAGAATCCGGCATCGGCAAAGACGCCCACAATCTTCATACCGTGTTCGTTGGCGTACCGCTCCAGATCATTCTGCTGGTCATGGATGGACAGGCCGAACTTCGCCTGTTCCTCGGTGGACACACGAGGGTACAGCGCTGCCCGCATGACATTTTTCATTTGCATTTGACAATCCTTTCTGGGTGTGCTACCATAAAAGGGTAGACTACTCCCCTTGTGGTGAGGTGGATACGTTCTACACGACTGCTCCGGTGTGCGAGACCGGGGCAGTCTTTTTTATTCTCCATAAGGTTATTCCGTAGAAGTAAGAATATAGCTTAGGACATAGATAAAGGCAGAAGGGGAAAACAGCGCAGTTAAAACCCAAATCAGTGCGGTGAAAAGCACAGCGGTCTTTCTGGCATTACGCAGTTTTTCTGCTGCATCAAAGATAGAGACGCCTGCGGCGCGTTTCAGTGATACGTAGTATTCAACGGAATTCTTTTCGACGCTTCTCGCGTTTGAGGAAGTGAGCGTGAGTTGCTGGCGGGCACCGAATTTTTTGAAAAGAATGATGGAAACGATCAGCAAAGCCAATGCAATCAGGAAAAGGACGGTGCCAAAGCCATTGCTGAATTTGTTGGTTTGAAATTGAATAAACAGGCCGACGGCAAAAACGATCAGGCCACAGTTAGAAAGAGAGGTTGCGTCGGATTTCGTATATTCGGCTCGTGCGGTGTAATAGGCACATTGGGCGGCAAAATACTCCGCAGCGTATGATCCGGCTTGTGCTATATCCCTATCGCTGTAATTATGCTGGTACGGGAGTTGAAATGGTACGTCAGGATTTAGTTCGTGTTCTAAGCCTGGTATTCTGTCACAGGTAAAGAAACTTGAGAAAGTTCCTTCGCGTTCCTCGCCATCCCAATATTTGATCTTAAATGTGGGGTGTGCCTTTGCGTAAAAGAATCCCACCAGAACAGAGACGGCACAACAGATTAAAAGCAGCATCCAATTTGGCATGATCGCACATCTCCCTATCGTATCACACTGGTAAAGGCGACGGCCTTACCCAAAATGCGGATATTGTTCATCTCCTCACCCCGGTACACCATTGGCTTGTACTGGGGGTTTTCTGCTTCCAGAGAAATGCAGTCGTCATACATGTATACGCGCTTGAGGGTGGCTTCATCACCGATCAGTACGGCGGCGATCTCGCCATGCTCGACGGATTCCTGCTGACGGATGTACACAATATCACCGTCAAAAATACGGGCGTTAATCATGCTGTCACCCTTGCAGCGGAGGGCGAAATCGGCGCGAACGTGGTCGGGGGCTTCTACAGTTCCGTCCAGATTTTCCTCGGCCAGAATGGGCGTACCGCAGGCAATGGAGCCGACCAAAGGCACCTTCCGCATGACGGGCATGGGGATGATGTTGGAGGGAAGGCTAGGCGTATCATCCATGCACATAAGCCATGCAGGAGAGACCTCAAGCGCGTTAGCCAACGCCGCAATGGTCTCTCTTTTTAGGTTCACGACCAAACCATTTTCATATTTGTGGATGGCGGAAAAATTCATACCGATTTTTTCGGCAAGCTCCGTCTGTGTCATTCCGCGCATCTTTCGCGCTTCTTTTATGCGTTCGCCAGTAGTAGCCATATCGACCTCTCAAATCATGTATTGTCTTAATTATACCAAAAGGATTCAAAAAATCAAGAAAAATATTCTTGACAAGACAAAAAACTATGATACAATGAGATTGTCTTAAAAAGACAAAACAAGAGAAAGGAGTGTCGATATGAATTCTCGTCTGCTCAAAAGCATTATTGCCCTGAATGACGATACGCAAGAGCGCCTTGCAGATGCTCTTGGAATCTCGCTTTCCAACCTTAATGCAAAGATCAACGGAACCGGAGCCAGCTTCCGACAGACAGAAATTGCAGCAATCAAGTCCCGCTATCATATGAGTGCAAAGGATGTGGATGCTGTTTTTTTTGCCTCCTAATTGTCTCAAAAAGACAAAACCACCTCACCACAGGTAACTATGAAAGCAGACAAGCCGTGTGCGCATATCGTGCATAGGTAGGGAGTGGATGAAAATGGACTGCTTCAAGGCGGCGCTGGAGTATCTGGAGAAAGCGACACTGGAAAACAACGGCCTTACCGGAACGGTCATTGTGACAAAAATCGAGCCGGAAGAACAAAAA
>CABQGZ010000819.1 GCA_902463835.1 uncultured Lachnospiraceae bacterium | reverse complement strand
ACAACGATCACCAGGATATCGGGAGCCGTCTTGGCGAGCTCATTTGCCAGCGTGATCCCGTCTACGAAAGGCATCTTCAGATCGGTAACAACGATATCGGGGTGCGCCTCAAGGATCAGCGGAAGGGCATCCCTGCCGTTTCCCGCCGTGCCGCAGATAGAAAAGCCCAGTTCTTCATAGTTAATCAGTTTCTGGAGCCCGTCCAGAATGATCTTTTCGTCGTCCACAAAGAATATGTTCAGGTTTTGATTATTCATGGTATGACTCCTCCTTTACATTTATGGTTCTCTTGTCATCATATTTGAAAAGCGCACTTTTCTGATCGCTCAATGCCGGAATGCGAAATGAGATGCTTGTGCCGTTTCCTTCCGTACTTTCCACCATAAGCCCCCGGCTGTCCGGATAATAGAGATGAAGCCGCTTATTGACATTATATAAACCGATACCGTGTCGTTCATCTTCCTTCAATGTAGCCAGTTGTTGCCGCAGCAAGGCCAGGGATTCTTCGGGGATACCGCACCCATTGTCCTTAAGCTCAAAAAAGATAGAATCATTTTCTTTCGCAATCGTTATCTGTATCCGATAGGGTGGATCGATATTGTTAAAGCCGTGGGAAAAGGAGTTCTCCAAAATCGGCTGCAGCAGGATCTTAGGCATCTGGTACGGCAATACATCCTCCTGTACCCGGTATTCGATTTCCAGCCGGTCCTGGAGCCGGAGCTTCTGCAGGTAAAGGTAATTCCGGATCTGTTCCAGTTCCTCCCGGATGGTTACAAGGCGGCTGCTTTGTCTCGTGTGATAACGAAACAGGGTGGACAGGTGTAAAATAGCATCTGCAATAGCCTGCTCATCGGAAAGTACAGCCATCATTCGGATGGCATCCAGAGTATTATACAGGAAGTGCGGATTGATCTGACTCTGTAGCATTTGATATTCCGCAGCATTTTCACGTATCTGCGCTTCTGACACGTCCTGGATCAGTCCGTCCAATTTATCCATCAGGTTGTTAAATCCACGATTAAGATCACCGAATTCATCTGAGCGGCCTTCCGGCACCCGGATCGTCAGATCTCCTTCGGAAACGCTTTTCATCGCTTTTTGCAGTGTGATCACAGGCTTGGTAAAAGAGCCGGAGACCGCATAGGTCACAAGGGCAATGATCAGCATACACACGATGCAGAGCCAGAGGAAGGTCAGGATCATATTCCGGGCATTGGCGGTTATCTTACTGTATGGGATCAGTGTGTACGCAGTCCAATTCGTATCGGAGAGCGGGCTGTTTACAAGCATATATGCACCGTCTTCCGTCTCGATACGGCTCTTTGCTTCACCGCTCTTAAGGTTGTCCTTAAGCTGCGCGAGCATACACTCCTGACGGGAACTGTCTTCTTCCGTCGTGTAAGCCAGCTGCCCCGTCTGATCCAGAATATAGATGTTCATCTCCGAATCCAATTCTACAAATGAACAGAATTCTTCGAACTTCTCCACCGGGCACTCCGCAATGATATATCCGGTATAGCCGGAAGAATCCAGATAGCGGCATCCAATGGTAAACACATTCCTGGACATAGCCCCGGCATAGCGGCTTTCCTTGATGGGAAGCACCACAGTATCGCCGGTAGAATTGCGCAGGGACGCATAATAGTCGCTGTTTATGTCTTCCAGAAAGGTATCCCGGTTTCGTTCCACACAGGATACGGAATCTCCGCTCAGTGTGATCACGGTCAGAGCATAGATGCTGCTGTTGGTATCTGCCAGCTGCTTTAAGGCTGAGTACGCGTTATCCTTCAGAAAATGGATATCCGGCTCCAGCCCGATGGTGACGATGACCTCATTGCGCAGAAGCTGAGGGATAGCCAATGAATTGTCCACACTGCGCAGTGTCTGATCTGTGCGGAAGATATATTCTGAGAAAACCGTCCCGATCTGATTCGTCATCTGCTGATAGGTCTTGTAGTTTTCCTGTTCCAATTTTCTGCTGCTGGAGAGGGATACCAGGATTCCGTACAGCATGACCGGAACCAGTACAGCACTTAAAAAAATGCACAGCAAACGTGAACGCACGCTGGAGGTTAGGATCTTCTTTCTCTGATGTTTCATGGCTTGCTCCCTTCGTTGATGTTATGGCAGAAAATCTACCCAATTATTATACTATAAAACCGGACGGAATTTTTAAAAAAATGGTATCTTTTCTTGACTTCTTTGAAAGGTTTGTGAAAAATCACTAATTTTAGGATGCGCATTTTCCATAAAAGAATGTATTATGCAAAAAAAGTAACCTTGGAAGTCAAAAATATACGCCGACAAAACGAAACAGAGGGAGTAAAATAAACATACATATTGACGGAAAATGCATTTGAAGGAGGATACGAGCATGAAAAGGAAAATGGTACAACGTCTGATGGCATTGGGACTTGCATCTGCTATGGTAGTCGGAATGGTTGGATGCGGGGATTCCAAGGGGAAAGGGAGCAATACTGACAC
>CABQGZ010000818.1 GCA_902463835.1 uncultured Lachnospiraceae bacterium | reverse complement strand
GGTTATAAATGTGTCAATACATGAAAAAAAGATTATTGCATATAGGAAGGGCGAACATATTTTCTGTTTTTCCGTTGCAAAGAATAATTGTACATGGTATAATGGACCATAATCTTGGCAGGAAACGGCCGAATGGTAATGAGAGAAATGGAGACGATAGCGATGGAGGACATTTTAAATGGATTGAATGAGGCCCAGCGGGAGGCTGTTACTGCCACAGAGGGCTTTATACGTGTAATTGCAGGAGCTGGCTCAGGCAAGACAAGAGCCCTCTCCCGGCGTTTTGCATATCTGGTGAATGAGATCGGTATTCTGCCGGGCAATATCCTATGTGTCACCTTTACCAATAAATCGGCGGGGGAGATGCGCCATCGTATCCACAACCTGACCGGCGATAACGACACCGGCTACATCAATACCTTTCATGGATTCTGCGTCTCCATTTTGCAGGAGGACAGCCATGCGGTACAGTACCCCAAGAGCTTTCTGGTGCTGGATAATTCGGATGTGGACGCCATGCTCAAAATCATCTACGAGGAGCGGGGGCTGACCCTGCGGAATATGACCTTTGGAAAAGCACGGGATATGATCGAGATCCGCAAGCTGTTCAAGGAACCGGAGTACTACATGGATATGATCACCATGTCCCTGGATACCTTAAAGTCCAAATATGATGGAGCGGAGGATCCTTCGGATATTATTTTCTATGGCTATCTGTATCAGGAGAAGAAGTGTTTTGGCCTGGATTACAACGATCTGATCAAGTTTACGCTGTATATCTTTGAGCAGAATGAGGAGATTCGGCTCAAATGGCAGAAGCGGCTGGAATACATTATGATCGATGAGTTTCAGGATATCGACAGTCTACAGTACCGGCTGATGGAAGTGCTGTGCGGCTACCATAAGAATCTGTTCATCGTGGGTGATCCGGATCAGACCATCTACACCTGGCGGGGAGCCAATGTACGGTATCTGCTTGATTTTGACAAGGCTTTCCCGGGGGTACAGACTATCCTGATGATGGAGAATTACCGCTCCACCCCACAGATTTTGTCTGTGGCAAATTCGCTGATCGAAAAGAACCGTGACCGGATCAAAAAGGAGTTGGCGCCGGTGCTTCCGGAAGGCGTCCCAGTGGTCTGTCATCATGGCGTGACTGCAGAGGCGGAGGCAAACTGGATTATGGAGGAGATCGCATCGCTCCGGGCACAGGGGGCGGAATATCGTGATATCGCAATTCTCTACCGGGCGCACTATGTGACCCGGAATGTGGAGGAGGCTTTCCTGAAAAAAGAGATTCCATACACCATATACAGTGGCGTACAGTTCTTCGGCCGTATGGAGATCAAGGACGCCCTGTCCTATCTGCGGATGATCGCCTACAAGGACGATTTGGCCTTTGTTCGGGTGGCTAATGTGCCAAAAAGGAATCTTGGAGAACGGCGTATGAAATTTTTGCAGGAATATGCCGGGCAGAACGGCTGCTCTCTGTACGATGCTCTGCGTCGGAATCTGGAGCACGATATCTTCCGGGGAACAGGCGGTGCGGCCTTTGTGGATCTTGTGGAAGCATTTTCCAAAGAGTATGCGGTACGTCCTATCTCCGAGGTGCTGTCAGCTATCTTGGATGAGAGCGGTTATGAAAAAATGCTTCGTACTGAGGGAAGCCAGGAGCGGTTGGACAATCTGGCGGAGTTGAAGCAGTCTGTCTATGAATATGAGACTTCCTGCGGGGAGGAGAGCACGCTGGAGCACTACCTGGCCCATGTTGCGCTCTTTACCAACAGTGACGCTGCGGATACAAGCGACAAGGTGCGGCT
The DNA here is from genome assembly GCA_902463835.1 of uncultured Lachnospiraceae bacterium. Taxonomy (GTDB): domain Bacteria; phylum Bacillota; class Clostridia; order Lachnospirales; family Lachnospiraceae; genus 14-2. The sequence goes on along the minus strand of CABQGZ010000818.1, from coordinate 666 downwards.
GATGACCGTGCATTCAGCCAAGGGATTGGAATTCCCCTATGTATTCCTGTGCGGCATGAACGAGGGGATATTCCCTTCCCGGAAGACAAGGACTCAGCAGGGCATGGAGGAGGAGCGGCGGCTTGCCTTTGTGGCCATGACCAGAGCGAAGAAGGCGCTGTATCTGTCCGAGGCCGAGGGACGGAACTTTGACGGCTCGCCCCGCTACCCTTCCCGGTTCCTTCTGGACATTGAACCAGGTCTTCTCACCTACACGGAAGAACCGCGGGAAGGACTGATCGCCGAGGCCAGAGACTATATCGCGTTCAGCAGCCGCAGCCTTGATCGGGGGGAGGAGCGTGAACTTCTGGCGGTGGGACAGCGTGTGGTTCATGGGGTGTTCGGTGCAGGAATCATCCAGGAGATTGATATGGAGAAGGGGGCCTATGTCATTCGCTTCGATGAGATCGACACGCCCAGGACGATCTCGTTTCGGGTGAAGCTTGTGACTGTTTCAGAGTGAGTGAAATTTGCCCTGGGTACGCCCTGATGTAGGGCGTTGTATTCGCTCTAGGTACGCCCCAGATGCAGGGTATGGTATACCATGTCAGACGCGCTCTCGCTCCAGGCACAAACGTAGCGGACACTAAGCGCGCGAACCATTATCATGGTCCGCTTGCTAAGTGC
>CABQGZ010000817.1 GCA_902463835.1 uncultured Lachnospiraceae bacterium | reverse complement strand
AGCAATTATTCTCGTAATGAGCTGATCAATCTGATATTGGACTACGGCATCAAACATATCGAAATAGAATGACCAAATGATAAACTGCTCCCTCTGGAGTATCGCCTGTTTTTTTAAGGGGCTGCCTTTTATGAACCGCTCCCTGTCAAGTAGACAGACGAAAAAACAAAATGTTTTCTCCAGGATTTCAGAGATGAGATCCTGGTTTTCTTTTATGCAGCTTCCAGCAAGCTGCGGTAATCCATTGGTGCAAGGCAGTTTAGCCGATGCTGACGCCGCTGATAGTTGTAGTAATGAATGAATTGTCCTACCGCATCCACAAGCTCTTCGTAGGTTTCAAAATGGTTGAGGTAGTACATCTCGCATTTCAGGATGCCCCAGAAGCCCTCCATCGGGCCATTGTCAATACATCTGCCAACACGGGACATACTTTGCCGCATTCCCTGTTTTTCCAGCATATCCTTGAACTGCTTGCTCGTGTACTGAAATCCCCGGTCACTGTGAAATAATGGGTGTGCTTCCGGGTACTTCTGGATTGCCAAATCAAAGGTCTCAAATACGAGCTGGTTGTTGTTGTGCCTGCCAATTGCAAAGGAAACGATATCTCTACCCTTCAAGTCCAGAATGGCACTGAGATAGGCTTTTCCACCCTCAGAGCCATATTTCATTTCTGTAACATCGGTACACCATTTCTCGTTTGCGGTCTTGGCTGTGAATTCTCTGTTCAGAATATTCTCGGCAGTTACTTCCGGCTTAGACCGCTGGTATGCCGGACGTTTTCTGCGGATGACAGCAAGTAGGCCGACAATATGTACCAAGCGATAGAACCGTTTCAGGTTGTACTGTTTTTCATGGGTAGCGTTGTACTCGTCCGCAATTCGGCGGTAGCCATAGGTTCCGTTGTGTTCGGCGTAGATCAAGCCAATATCATGCAGCAAAGCCTCGTTCTCAAGCTCGCTGCTGCTCTTGGACCGGTGTGTCCATTTATAGTAACTGGAACGATTCAGGTTCAGAATGTCACAAGTCTCGGTTATTGCATACCCCTCTTCCTGCATTTTCTGAACACAAATGTAGAGATATTCCTGTCTTACTCCGCTCAGCGCCACCTCCTTTCGAGTTCCTCGAGTTTTTTTAGCACTGCATTCTCCGTTTCCAATCTTTTGTTCCGAGCTTCCAGCAATCGATTCTCGGCGCGCAGTTTCTCCACTTCCGTCATCTCAGATTCGGGCTTACGCTTACCACGCTTGTCTACCAGACCTTCCGCACCTTTCTCGTTGTACTTCCTGACCCATGAATAGATTTGCTGGTAGCTCACTCCGTACTTCTCAATGGTGGCAGTGTAGTCATTTCCATGCTCAATGCAGTAGCTGACAATCTCGAGCCGTTCTTCGTATGTAGTTGCTTTTCCTTTGGTCATATAGATATCACTCCCTCGACCTCCGCTGGGTCGTAATTCTCTATGACCATTATACATCTTAATCCAGTTTTGCAACTGTGTTCTTGATGAAATTCCGTACTTTTTACAGATTGCTGCCTGACTTCCTTCTCCGCTGAGGTAAGCGTTTACTGCTGATTTCTTTAATTCTCGTGGATAGTTTCTGTGCCCTGTATGTTCAAAACCATCTATGCCAAACGTTTCGTGTTTCCTGATCCAATCCTGGAATGTCTGTTGGCTTACGCCTAATCGTTTCGCTTCTGCTCCCTGACTTGTTTCTCCGTTTTTGTATCGTTCTACTGCTTTAATAATCTCGTCCACGTTATTTTTAGACATAATAATGCTCCCCATAGTGTAGTCTCGAATTTTTGTTTTTTCGAGTGTCTACTCTATGGGGAGCATATCATTAGTGAGGCAGCCCCTTTTGTCTTATTTTTGCCCGTAATAAGCGTTTTTCTCATGCTTACGCAGATAGTGCTTGTCCAGAAATGGCTGTTGGATCTGCCGCAAAGACAGGTTTAGCCGCAAGCTGTGATCATTCATGAATGCCGTCAGTCCGGCAAAACAGCTACAGCCGTTCTTTCGATTTCCAGCGCCTGACGATAGCGTGCCAGGAATGCCGCAAAGCCCTCAATTTCCCGCTGCTCCGCCATAACCGTGTGGGCTTCCGCTTCCGAAAACACCTTGTTTTCCAGAAAATCCTCCAGTGTCTCCCCAGACCGGTGCCACAGCAGATACCCGCACAGCAGCGCCATGCCATAGGGTCCTCCCTCTCCCGCTGTTTCCATAACAGCTACAGGCGTCCCGGTGGCCGCGGACAGGATCCGCTGTCCCACCTCCGGCGTCTTGAAGAATCCGCCGCGGGCATAGACCTTGGTCAGCTCCACTTTTTCCTGCTGCGTCAGAATATCCAGCCCGATTTTCAGGGTGGCAAGGGCAGACAGGAGGTGCGTCCGCATAAAGTTTCCCAAGTTCAATCGGCTGTCCGGACTGCTGGCCACCAGCGGGCGTCCCTGATTCAGGCCCAAAACAGGCTCTCCGGAATAGAAATTGC
>CABQGZ010000816.1 GCA_902463835.1 uncultured Lachnospiraceae bacterium | reverse complement strand
CAGGTATATTAGTTAGCTATATTTGTACGGAAAAGGGGACAGAAATGAAGTTACGAAAAGAGAAATGTTTTAAGTCGGTTCTTCCCGGTATAATTCTTATAATTGCGCTATGTTTTATGTTTTTCTTATATGCGCCACTGGAGCTGTATTTTACCAACAAGAATGAATTTTGGTTTGATTTTTACAAACTTGCTCCGATGATGTTTTTGATATTTGCTGTGACGGCGATATTGGGAAGCATTGTATTTCTGGTATTATATTGTATCCATGAACGGCTATATCAGATAGCTCTGGTTGGCTGTTTTATCGTCTTTCTCATTTCCTATATACAGGGGAATTTTCTCGTAAAACATCTCCCGCCGTTGGACGGAACAGAGATTGACTGGGGCCTGTATACTGCGGAACGGATCAAAAGTATCATTGTCTGGATTGCAGTAATCGCAATGGTTCTTTTATTACTCAAATTTATTCATATGAAAAATTTTTACAAAGTAGTGAAGATTGTCCCTTGCTGCATTGTACTGATGCTGGTGGTTGCTCTTGTAACTGTCTGCGCCGGTAATAACGGACTGGAACGAAAAAAGCAGATGCAGGTGACAGACGACAAGCTGTATGAGATGTCGGACGATCAGAACTTTATTATCTTTTTGTTGGACGCGGTAGACGCTCGGAACATGACGAAGCTGTTGGAGGATTATCCGGAGTACAAGGAGATTTTTTCGGATTTTACGTACTATCCTAACACCGTAAGTGCATATCCGTTTACGGTGATGTCTATCCCCTATATTCTTTCCGGCGAGTGGTTTGAAAATCAGCAGACCTTTGAAGAATATCATGCCAATGTTTATGAGTCTGCACCGCTTTTTGAGACTTTGGAGCAGAGTGGGTATGAGATGGGACTGTACGAACCGGAGCTTTTGGCGAAAGGGGATGGCATCTACCGATTTGACAATGTTTTACTGAGGACGGGAAAGATTTCTGCCCCTTGGGAATTTCTGAAATCACAGTTAAAGCTGGTAGGAGTGAAGTATGCGCCCTTTGATCTGAAGCGCTTCTGTATATTTGACACCAATTATTTTGCTGCCATGCAGGAGGCGCCGGAGGGATACGAAGCATACACCTTTGTGAACAATTATTTTTATCACAATATGCTGGACACTCCGGTGACACACACCAATAAGAAGTGCTTCAAATTCATTCACGTGGAGGGAGGCCATACGCCTTTCCGCTATGATGAAAATGTGGATTGGGCGGAAAATGCAACTTATACAGATAATCTGCGCGCCAGTATGACCATTACCAGAGAATACTTGAGAAGGCTGAAGGAAGCAAATGTTTATGACAATTCCGCCATCATTATCATGGCGGATCACGGCTATGCGGAAGTTCCTGTTTCCAATGCGGCGTTGGAGCGTCAGAATCCGATTCTCTTCGCAAAGGGGATTGATGAAAAGCATGAGATGCAGACAAGCAATGCGCCTATCTCCTTTGAAGACCTGCAGAAGGCATATACGAGACTGCTGGACGGAAAGGCTGGGGATGAGATCTTTGATGCCAGAGAAGGAGAGCAGCGGGAGCGCAGATACCTATATTATGAATACCTGAAAGAGGATCATATTGAAGAATACGTACATGACGGAGCGGCAGGGGATATATCGGCGCTGAAGCCTACCGGAGAGGTGTACGATCAGAAGGACGCCGCAAATAATGGCGGCAGTAACGATACAGAAGGATCCTGGCTGAGATTTTTATACTACCCGCTGGAATGGATCATGAATTGGTGCTATGCGCTGTGCCGGAATTATGGACTGGCTATCATCCTGTTTACAATTATCAGCAAGCTTGTGCTTTTGCCGGTTTCCATATGGGTACAGAAGAACTCTATTAAGATGGTAAAGATACAGCCGGATATCAATTTTCTGAAGGTAAAATATTTTGGCGATAAGGATTCCATTGCGGAGGAACAGACCAAGTTATTTAAAAGAGAAAAATATCATCCGTTGGCCTCTATGATTCCCCTGGTCATTCAGATCGTGCTTTTGATGGGAGTGATTGCGGTGATCAAAGCCGGGATGAATAATCCCGCGATCAGCATGGATTTTGTGGGGGTGGATCTTAGCCTGGTGCCTGCAGAGCGCAGCGGATGGCTGATTTTATCGCCGGTGATCGCAGCGGCTTCTGCCTGGCTGATGTGTGTGGCACAGAATGCCAGCAATGTGTTGCAGTCAGAGCAGTCCAAGATGAATAAATACGGAACGATGGTGTTGTCCGTGGGACTGTCTCTATACCTGGGATGGTTTGTGGCTGTAGGTGTGGCGCTCTACTGGGTTGCCAGCAATCTGTTGGCGATTGTGCAGCTGTACCTGTTGAACTGGGCGATTAATCCAAAGAAATATGTGGATTATGAGAGGCTGGAGGAGAGCAAGAAGCAGTTGACAGAGCTGGGCAGCATCGGGGGAAAGAAGAGAAGAAAGTTTCATGACCCAGATG
>CABQGZ010000815.1 GCA_902463835.1 uncultured Lachnospiraceae bacterium | reverse complement strand
TCCGCCTTTGCTGTACATCGTTAATGCCTTCTACAATTCATAACTCTTTTTCCGCTTCTTGAAAATTGGTGGATTCTCACCATCATAATACAAATCATAGAGCGCGTCACATTCTTCCACTTCCTTATTATCACTCAAAATAAACCGCTTGCCGTCAACATAACGTCGGTAAATAAAATATCGTGACCAGTATTGGGATTCTATCAACACTTTCTTGTTTCCCAAAAAGCAAATGCCATTCCGCATTCTTATTTCGTCCCTTCGATATGTGTTTCTGTTGTTTGGACTCATTTCCACATAGACATCCTCCACTTTAAGGAATTTCATAACGCCGATGCTTACTATTTCCGGTTTCTTCGAAAAGCATACATGATTTTCCAAGTATGTCCAGTAGTCCTTTCCTTTCTCTACAAAATGCAAGAGGACATTATCTTGCAACTCCGCAAATTCGTATTCGTGTTCTGGCGTTTCTAACGGCTCAAACATTCTTGTTCGCACTACATATTTTCCGTTCTGTTTCTGCACCACACGGATTCCGTATGCTTGTGGAAATACCTTTAGGTATGCTCCAACGGACTTCCACTTGTCAAAGCTTAGTTCACGGCAATAAGTCTGGTAACTACCATCGGCTTTGCGTTCAAGCCTAATGTCCAGTTCTTTATTGTCCCTCAGCAATCTGTTTCTGAACAGGCTATCGATTTGTATTTGGGGTTTGAAATGCCATATATATTGGTGTACATCCCTTGCGTATTTCTTTATCTCATCCGAATGTTTTTCTTTCGTGTTTCCCATTCGTCTTGGTTTGTCGGATGCAACGATGTCTCAAACTCTTCTTTCCATGCCAAGTTTCCATTCTCGTCCTCCCAAAGTTGGACATCATCCATCTTCTCTTTAAAGGAATACAGTTTGTCTGGCTCTGATGGTTGTACATAGAATGTCTTGAAGCGCAATCCATAGTCTATGCCATGTTCTAACGATTCCGCCAATACGAAACAACTTTCGTCCATCTGCCGTGTCCGAACGCTGGGGTAAAAGCGCAGTCCGTCTGTTGTGGAGAATTCAAGGAATCCGATCTTTTCAATCTTAGGGCGTTTTATAAACCTCACGCCATTCAGCAAGTCTATCCACGGCCGTTCTCGGTCTATTTTCTTTCTGGAATAGAGTGTGGCAAATCCGTATGCTTTCAGTTCTACCTTATTATATATGCAGGGCAATACGTTGTTCCCTTCTTTATCTACTACACCTAACAGACCCTCTTCATTTTCTACGATTTCATATCCGTATGCCGCCTCCAAGTCCATACGCTGTCCGTCATGCGTCATCACGGTTATCAGCTCTGTCTGGTTGTCTGACGTTATTGACACCGTTTTGTTGCGAATGGAATAGGCGACATCGTATTGTTCTTCGGTTTGAATCATATTGCCTTTTCCTGCAATCTTACCTTCAAACATTGCTTGCCAGTCTCTGTCATCCGATGGCAAACCAAACAGGCGGTATAGTCCTACGTTGTCTAATATCAGACAATATTTCTTGCCTTCAAACACACGCATACCACGTCCCACTTGCTGTAGGTATTTCGCCAACGACAACGTTGGTCTCGCCAACTGGATGAACTCCACATCGGGGCAGTCAAAGCCTTCACCGAACAAATCGACATTCACCAACACTTGAATGTCGTTGGTCTGCTCCAATGTCTTATCCCTCACGTCTGCCTTATAGTCAGCACTCAATGTTTCACCTAATGGCTTAGTAAGGCCTAATGAGGCATAGTAAGGCTTATCATTACGATTTCCTCTACTAGTTCCCTTAAACCTTTCAATGATTGCCTTCCTTTCTGCAAGCGGTGTCTTGCTGCTTATCGCCACAGCCATTATCCCATGCCGTCTGTATTCTTCCGCTATATGCTCCGCATGAGTAATGTCTATGGCGTAAGTGATGCCTTTCTTATCTGCCGCATAACGCAATACGGTTTCGCACAATCGTTTTATACTCGGTCTGACATCCAGTTTCTCGCTCATCTCTTTAAGCGAAAAGTCTCCGTCTGCACCTCGTTTCGTCAGCCCCAATATTCTGCGTTGGTCTTCACTGTCAGCCTTGATGCTCATATAGTCATACAACGACAAACGCCCTATGGCAATAAATCGTTTGGCTGACCATGACATCAGCAATACATTAAACAAATCGGTGAATCCTCTCCGGGTCAGTCGGCAAGGTGTGGCGGTCAATCCCAACTTTTTCGCCTCTGAAAAAGCATCCATCACCTCCTTGTAGGTCTTCGCTACGGCATGGTGTGCCTCGTCAATCACTATCAACGATGGACTCTCTTTCATTTCTTGATAGTGTTTCGAAAGCCATTGTATCGACATTACCTTTATACGGAAATTTTCCGATAAGAGGGATATAGTGGTCTCAGAAGTAGAGGAGGAGCTGCATAGCATGGTATTGAGCGTTTCCTTTATCTGCTCTACCAACTCACGACGATGAACAACAAT
>CABQGZ010000814.1 GCA_902463835.1 uncultured Lachnospiraceae bacterium | reverse complement strand
TGTCTGTGTGGAGCCGGTCGGCCGGTGCGCCATGACCCTGTTGCAAGTCCGCAGGACGGGACCCCTACCAAACAGGTGAGCGACAAAACCGAGCCGTAAAACAGGTGTGGCAGCCTGTGGGCGAGGATGCGCAGGCAGGATAATGAGACTCGCGCATTGGACGCCCACAAAGCATCGTGCGCCGCACCCATCAGCATGGGCCGGGGTGAGATTCCCGTGGAGCTGCGGCCAGCAGCCATCCGTTTTCTGCCTCTTTCTTTTTATGTAATCCTGTTGCTTTTAGGTTTATGGATAATTCATAAACTTTTTGATTAGCAGCAGACAAACCCGGAATGGCGCGTTAGAATGAGGATAGGCAAGTTATGATTTTCCTTCAACGCGCCGTTCTTGCATTAGAAAGGGGGCTGCCATGTCACAAGCATGGAACGGTACGAAGAAGGAGTCCCCCGAGCGAAGAACTTATACGGTAGAGGACATTACTCAAATCCTGGGTATTGGCCGCACATCCGCTTATCTTCTCGTAAAGGAAGGACACTTTAAGATCGTACGAATTGGCAACGCCATACGCATTTCCAAGCGGTCATTCGATGAGTGGCTGGAGTCACTTGACCTATGACTTAGAAAGGAAGTATCGTTATGGCTTCGATTATCAAACGGAAAAAGAACTATTCCATCGTCTACAACTATACGGATGAAAATGGTGAGACCCGGCAAAAATGGGAGACCCGCACTTCTTACCAGGACGCATTGAAGCGCAAGGCGGAGGTGGAAAACCAGCAGTTCACGGGGACCTTCCTTCCGCCCAGCAACCAGACCATCGCAGAATTTCTTTTGGACTTTGTTTCTCTTTATGGGGAAAAGAAGTGGGGCGTGTCCATGTACGACAGCCAAAACTCGCTGATTGCCAACTACATTAACCCCATCATCGGGGATATGAAGGTGCAGGATGTTACCCCGCGGGTGGTGGATAAGTACATCCAGACCCTGCAAAAAACCCCGGCGGTGAATACCAGGACCCATCACGCAAAGACAGACCTGGTCACTAACGCCACCATCGAGAAGATCATCAAGCTCCTGCGCTGCGCCTTCAAGCAGGCAGTACGGTGGGAGCTGATCGCCAAGAACCCCTTTGACAACGTGGTTCTGCCCAAGACGGAGTATAAGAAGCGGGACATCTGGACCGCCGATATGATCCGCACCGCCCTGGATCAGTGTACGGACAGCAAGCTCTATGTGGCGATGAACCTGTCCTTTGCCTGCTCCCTGCGGATGGGTGAGATCCTGGGGCTGACCTGGAACAATGTCCACATCTCCGATGACGATATTGCCGATGACAACGCCTATGTTTTCATCGACAAGGAGCTGGCGCGGGCCTCCAAGCGGGCCATTGAGATGCTGGGGCAGAAGGATGTCTACCACATCTTTACGCCGCTGTTTCCCAACACCAGCACCAGGGTGATTCTGAAAAAGCCCAAGACGGATTCCAGTATCCGCAAGGTGTGGCTGCCCAAGACGCTGGCCTACATCCTGCGGGAATGGAAGAAAGCCCAGGATGAGCTGCGAGGTTTTCTCGGTGACGAGTATCAGGATTATGACCTGGTAGTGGCGCTGCCCAACGGCCGACCCTGTGAGGACCGCATCATCCTGAAGGAGTTTGAGAAGCTGCGGGAGAAGGCAGGGCTGCCCAGGGTGGTCTTTCATTCCCTCCGTCATTCCAGCACCACCTACAAGCTGAAACTGAACCACGGCGACCTGAAGGCCACCCAGGGCGACACGGGCCATGCGGAGATTGACATGATTACCAGCGTGTATGCCCATATCCTGGACGAGGACCGCAAGATCAACGCCCAGAAGTTTGAGAGCGCCTTCTATGCCAAGCCGGATCTTCGGGCGGTCCGTCCGCCGGAAGAGCCGAAGGAACCGGCACCGGCGACGCTCGACCTGGAGGTCCTGGTGGAACAGCTCCGGCAGTCGCCGGAACTGGCAAATACCCTGGCTGCGCTGCTCTCGGCGGCACCGGGCGGCAGGTAAGTCCGAAAACTCCAATTAGCAAAGATGGGATTTTTCTTAGCAAGGACGTGGAAATCGTTCGTTTCTTCTTAGCAGGATATACATAGCAGCGCATAAAATTCTCCCGGCCTCAAACGAGTGAGAGACCGGGAGAAGAAAAATAAAAAACGCTGCAAACCAGCGAAAAATGGCTTGCAGCGGTGCTTTTGGCACCCCCGGCTGGGTTCGAACCAGTGGCCTGTCGCTTAGGAGGCGACCGCTCTATCCAACTGAGCTACGGGGGCTTATGCAACAAATATTCAATTTTACAGGGCTCCAGGATTCGAACGATTCGATTTTTAGGAGGCGTTCGCTCTATCCAGCTGAGCTACCGGGGCATAGATCTCATTCTTTTCACGGCGCAGCAAGGCTCTCAGGCCCATAGCCGTTGCAGTTTATTGTATCCCATTTTGCCGAAGGTGTCAACGCAAAAAAGGAGCACGG
>CABQGZ010000813.1 GCA_902463835.1 uncultured Lachnospiraceae bacterium | reverse complement strand
ATAGCATCGCCCATTCCGGAGTATGACCATCACTGGGCTTTTGATCAGACAAGGCCGCCGATTCGCTATGTTTATCATATCAAGCGGGATCAGTTGATGGAAGATTTGTTTCGAAAATTAGCGGAATAGAGGTGATAACATGAAATACCTGTTAGATTCCCATACACATTCCTTTATGAGTGGTCATGCGTACAACACAATTCAGGAGATGGCGCTGACGGCAAAAGCCCAGGGGTTATCTGCTTTGGCGGTGACGGAACATGCGCCGACGATACCAGGAACCTGTGACCCCATCTATTTTACAAATTTCCATGTGGTAGACCGATATATGTATGGCATCGAATTGCTGCTGGGGGTGGAACTGAATATTGTGGATTATCAGGGAAAGCTGGATCTGCCTTCTGTGAAACTAAAAAAGATCGATGTTGGGATTGCCAGCATTCACCCGAATGTGGGGAATGGAGAATGTTATCCGGCTTATGTGCCAGGGGATATCAAAGAGAATACCAGAGCATTTTTGGGAGCGATGGAGAGCCCTGATGTGGATATTATTGGTCATCCGGATGATGCCAGAGTGCCGGTGGATTATGAGACTCTGGTAAAGGGGGCGCGTGACAATCGCGTATTGTTGGAATTGAACGCATCTTCTCTGAGTCCGATGAATGTGCGGGGCAGAGGCGGAGCCGTAGAAAATATGAAAAAAATGCTGTTATATTGTGAGCGGTATGGAGCGCATGTGATCATTAACAGTGATGCCCACTGTGCTTGCGGGATTGGTAAAGTAGATGGAGTAGCATCTATAATAGAGGAAATGCAGTTTCCGGAGGAACTGATAGTGAATGGCGATGTCTCTTTGTATAAAAGTTTTTTGCATCGTTTTCAAAAATCGTAGTAGAAGGGAGAACGCGGGAATGTTTTGGAATCAGTCAAGGGAGAATATCTGGATTGTAGGGCATCGGGGCGTGCGTGCGCTTTTGCCGGAAAATACGATGATTTCTTTTCAGAAAGCATTGGATCTGGGAATAAATGGAATTGAGACGGATGTCCATATGACCAGGGATGGGCAGCTGGTGCTGCATCATGATGACACCCTGGAGCGGACAACGAATGGATCTGGGAGAATTGAGAATTATAGTTATGAGGAGCTGCGTGTGTTGGATGCTGGTATCAAATTTTCAACGGAATATGCAGGTCAGCATATACCGAGGATGGAAGAATTGCTGGAGAGAATTGAGGATCCGGCCTTTTTCTTGAATGTTGAGATGAAGGACTACCGTCCGGAGGCTCTGGATAAGACCATTCGATTGCTGGAAAAGAAGGGGTTTCATGACCGCTATGTGATCGCTTGCTTCAATGGGGATGTCACGACCCTTGCCCATGAGAAGTATGGAGTGAAGACACAGGGATTTCCCCTTCATATGGTAAAAAATTTGAAAGAAGACACAGAGCTCCATTATTATGCCAGCGGTATTGGAATGGGCGATCTTAACAGGAACCTGACAGAAGAATACGACAAAAAGGGCATTGATCCGTGGTGCTGGTGTCCGGATACGGAGGAAGAGGTGCTGCGTGCCTTAGATGCGGGTGTCACCTTGATGACAGTAAATAATCCTTATCCAGCGCTGAAGGTATTGAAAAGGGAGGGGAAGTAATGAAGTATTCCGCCAGTTCTTTGAGCTTTCCCCAGGGAGCTTTAAACCGCTTAAAAAAGCTGGATCAGAGAATCGGTATTGAGATTTTCTATGAGTTTGCCAGTGAGGATATGTGGCGCCATGTGCTTGAGGAAGCAATGGCGGAGCGAAAAGGAGAGTTTAGTATTCACAGTCCTTTTTTCTATGCCAATATCGGATATATGGAAGAGAATGAGCTGTTCCGGGAGCTTATGGTGCCCTTTTCCTTGTATCACAGATTTCAGGGTCAATTCTATGTGCTGCATTCCCAAGGGCAGGGTCCCCTTCCAAAAGACGAGGGGGAGCGCAGCGAGCTGCGCAAAAAGGTGACGGAGCGAATCATACGATTTTCAGAGATTTGCCAGGAAGAGGGAGTCACTTTAGCAGTGGAGAATCTATTCGGGGGAGAAAAAGGCCCGCTTTTTAACCAGGAGGAGTATCTTCAGCTGTTTGAACATGCGCCTGAGGCGAAGGCTTTGATCGATGTGGGACATGCTATGCTTGGGTATTATGACATCCGAAAGATCCAGAAGGTATTGAAGGAGCGTTTGATCGGTTATCACATTCACGATAACGACGGTGTGCATGATTCCCATTGGAGGATTCAGGCGGAACAGGGGGTGGTCGACTGGAAACAGTTCTGTGAGGGTGTCCGGACATATACGCCGGAGGCTGTGCTGGTAATGGAGTATGCCCACGCGAAGGAATCGGATTATACGGAAGACATGGGAAAATTGGAGCAGATGATTCTGTGTTGACATCTTATATATAAAGTGCTAGAATAAAACAAATATGTAAAACTAATTAACAAAATATAGTTACGC
>CABQGZ010000812.1 GCA_902463835.1 uncultured Lachnospiraceae bacterium | reverse complement strand
CTAGTTACGGAAAGTACCCTGTGTCTGCAGCTGCCCGCCATTGAGACCTTTCAGGTGCAGGAGCTTACGCTTCCGGTCTACCATGCACTCTGTGCCATGGTGGAGGCTCATTATTTCTCCACGCCGTAACACATCCACCCACTCTATTCCAGAATCAGCTGCACGCACCCGTAGATGCCGGCGTCATTGCCCAGGGTTGCCAGAGCAAACTTTGTCTCCCTGCATGCACTTAAAGCAGCTTCTCTATAAGCCTTCTGTACCGCATCCAAAAGAGGCTGTCCCGCCTTGGATACACCGCCTCCGATTACGAAGATCTCCGGGTCTACCACACAGGCGATCAGGTTCAACGCCTGGCCCAGCACAGCGGCAAATTTGTCTACGATTCCCGCTGCCACCGCATCGCCCTCCTTGTAGGCATCAAACACTGCTTTTGCTGACAATTCAGCTGCCGTATCCAGCACCGATGCTTCATGATCCTTCGCCAGCGCTTCCCTGGCCAGACGCACCAGCCCGGTGGCGGAGCTGTACTGCTCCAGACAGCCCTTTCGTCCACAGTTGCAGGCAATCTCCTCTTCCGTATTCATCGTCATATGTCCGATCTCGCCTCCTGCGCCATGGGCTCCGGATATCACCTTACCGCCGATAATAATGGCTCCGCCCACACCGGTGCCCAGGGTTGCCAGAACTACATTACGATAGCCCTTTGCTCCTCCCTGCCACATCTCACCAAGAGCTGCCACATTGGCGTCGTTTCCAGCCTTTACCGTAATACCCTCCATCTTTTTGGACAGCTCCTCCGCCACAGCTACCTTTCCCCAGCCCAGGTTCACGCAGAAGAGAACATCCCCATGCTCATTTACCGGTCCGGGAATCCCGATTCCGATCCCCTGTATATCATCGGCCAAAATGCTCCGCTCTGCCATTTTATGCTTCAGAGCTGCCGCCACATCATCCAATATATTTTTTCCATTGTCGCTGGTGTCCGTCTTGATCTCCCACTTCTCCACCAGGATCCCCGTGGTCTCAAACAATCCAAGCTTGCAGGTGGTTCCTCCCACATCTACGCCAAAACCATATCTTCTCATAACTCGTTTCTTCCTTTCCGCAAAATCTAATTTATCTATTTACAGCACCAGACAGGCCCAGTCCGTTGGGACCATGCCTGTCTGACAATTGTTTTCACTCTGATTCTATCTCACCTTGCGCTTCATTTCCATAGCCTTTACAAATGCCGGGTCAGCCTCCATAACAACAGCGGTACGCTTGTTGTCCAGGTTCATCATCAGCGTATAGATGCCGCCCACATTGGACTTGTCGCAGAAATATTTGGTGACCTCACCGGTCTCTATCTTCTTCACCATGTACTCCACGTCTGCCAGCCGAAAATGCATCTTCTTCTTCCTTCTGGCGCGGTTATAGATGGCCGCCACGTCCACTTCGTCGGAAAAATAGCAGAATTCATATTCCACAAACGCATGTATCTGCAGCCAGGCAAAAAGCACTCCGAAGATCACCAGGCCGATCAACATAAACAGCTGTCCGCTCATAAGGAAAAGCAAAAACAGCATGATCGCTGCTGCAAGCGAAGCAATCCTCCCGATCTTATGACCGATACTCTCGCCGTACTCTACCATCCATTCCAATGGTTTTTCATTCATCATCTCATCTACTCTCCTTCTTATATCCAGGAATCCCTTCCGATTCCCTGTTATCGTATCTTACTCTCCCCCGGAACTGCTCTGGTTCCCGGTTGCCGTATCCGCTTCTCCCAAAAGCACCAGCAAAAGCTGTACCGCCAGTTCCTCATGGGATGCCGTGGAAGGAATACCTGCCAGAACTTTTCCTGTATAATATCCGTCAGCCACAAGAGGGTTGTCCTCCCCAAGCCAGATTCCACACAGCACCTTCTCGCCCAAATCCGGATCCTCCACCGCGTACAGGCGATCCTTATACTTCTCCACCAGCCCTTCCGGCAGCAGCTCCTCCATGCTCTTTAAGCCCCCGGAGGCCCCCATCAGATCCATGGTATATTCCTGGCCGATCAGCAGGTCAATCTCACCCACCGACAGTCGGGCTGTCAGCGCCTGAATGCTGGCATAGGTGCTCTGACCTCTGTCCTCCTGATTCAGATACAAACCGGTAACCACCGTGATCGTCTCCTCCTCCGTATTATACTCATGTTCGGCAAGATACCGGTCAAATACGTCCTCCTCCGCCACACCCATGCCGTTGGCATTGATCAGCGTCACATCCAGAATGCTGTCTGGATCCGGATTCAAGAGCTTCACAATAATATAAATAACAAGTGCCACCGCGCCCACTATGGCAAATATCGGCAGCTTGTAATATTCCCATATCTGTTCTATCTTTTCTTTGAAGGTTAGATCCTCAAACTTTGTATTCCTGTCAGCCATCGTTCATAAACCTCTGCTTCTCGCGTTCGTTTCTCTTAGTAAATAGTAACGATTTCAGGCGGACTTGTCAATGATTTCAGGG
>CABQGZ010000811.1 GCA_902463835.1 uncultured Lachnospiraceae bacterium | reverse complement strand
TTGCAGCACCCAGTCCCATAAAGGCTTTTCCGATGTCAAAACCACGGAAAGCCAGCAATGCCTCGGAGAGCATCGAGCCGGGCGCACGAGAAACGCCGATGCCCAGTGAATGCAGGATACCGTCCAGCTTGGTGGCGACTTTCAGAAAGGCGATAGCGCACAGCAACCACAGGAACAGATTCCCGGATACTGCATCTTTTCCCTGTGTGTCCACGGCCGCAGCAGCCTCATCCTCGGTCAAAGCAAAAGCGGCTGGGCAGTACAGGAGCGTAAGGTTTATAGCGGCGAATAAAGTAACCAGAGTTTTTTTCATGCAAAAAATCTCCTATAAGGACAGCGGATTGGCAAGAAATTCACCGACCATGTTGACGAACAGTTTCAAGCACCATGCGTTCATAATCAGCAGCAGAAGCTGCCCGCCGAACATCCGGCACCAGCTTTTGAAAATGTTGTTTGTCCCGCGTGCCGCTCCCATAGCAAAGGCAAGCGGTGCGGTAAAGACCAGAATCCCCAGCACAACGTATCGCTCGGCAGCTTCCAAAAGCAGCTTTAAGTAATTCCATGCAAGAATCACAACAAGGATCAGAGCAATCAGCGCTACTGAGCCGTTGGCAATCACGCCAATGATGACGAGCAGTACGGAATTGAAGTCTCCAAACTGCACGCCGGGCAGGCTGCTGTCCAGAATCCAGTTGTAGGGCGTGCCGCCGATTTGCAAGGCAAGGTTGACGATGTCGTCGCAGTACCAAATCAGCAGCAGAAAAATCACAGAACGCACCACCAGATTGATGGGATTCTCGGTATCGATGTCAAACCCGGCACCATAGCAGCGGTAAAGCTGCCACACAAGGTTCAGCAGTACCAGCCCGATGGCCGTCCAAATGAAGATTTCATACATAGCCGAAGCAGCAGGGAAGTACCGCTTGAACGTGTCCATATTGCAGCCCAACGCGCCGAGTACCGAGGTAGATGCCAAATCCAGCAGGTTCATCACCTGCGTTGCCAGCCAATCGACAATACCGTCTAAAATGCCCAAAGGCGTTCACCTCCTCGTTACAATTACGCGTAGTTACGGATTCCAAGTGCCGCCCTGAAAGAACGGCGTGACATAAGCCATGATGAAGCCGAGACCGTTCAGAATCGCCCAGGTGATGGCAATGCGCTTGAGCCATGCGCGAGAGTCGTCCACGGTCTTGCCGTTCTTGGAAAAGTTCATCAGCAGCAGGGCAACGGCGGCGCAGACCACGGCAGTGACGGTGGAGATAGAAATGATTTGCGAGTAGACATCCTGCATAATCTCGCTGGCCTTTGTCCAGACGGTGGTTGCAGTTGTGGCTGCGGCTGCGTTATTATCCTCGCCGGTTGCAAAAGTGGGCATTGCGGTCAGTACGCTGCACATGGCAGCGCAAAGGGCTGCTTTTATGTGCTTATGAGAGCATGAACGTGTGTTTTTCTTAGCCATTGAAACCTCCTGTGTACAAAAATGCTTTAAGAATCGCCAAAAGTAGGCCATTACCATGATAACAAATTGGCTGTGCAGAAAAAAAGGCTTTCGCTCTGCTGATTTTGTGCGGATGTTGTGCAGGGTCAATCGGGAGTCAGCAGATTGGTGATTTTTTCGCACTCTTGGGAGGTGTAGCCCCACAAAATCGAACTGAGAACTTCGATGGCTTCATCCCGGTGGACATAGTAGGTGCGCAGAGAAATGGAGATTCCCTTGGTTTCGAGCGACTGCAAAATTGCACCCGCATTCTCGCACTGCTGCGGGGAGAGATAGGCGTAGTACAAAATCCAGTAATAAAACTCGCCTTTTTTGTGCTTGCGACGCATCAGGTCAATCGCAGTGTCGATGATCTGCATCATCTTTTTGCTGCGCTCCAGGGCGCGGGCATAGTTTTCCAGCCGGTTGCCGCCCTTATTGACCTCGCTGTCCACAAACAGTGCATCCGTAGACAACCCGTACTCAGCCTTGAATTCCTCCTGCAAATCGAGATCGGATACTTCCAAATTCCACATAACATCCCGATACTTCCTCAAAAGTGTCCGAGTGTCGTGGTAATGCGGGGATACATTGGATTTTTGTCTTTTGAATGGCATAAAAATACTCCCTGTTTTGTTTGTCGAAAGAATTCTTTCAATTACTAAACAGAGAGGAATCAATGATTTTGACGCACAATTTGCAAAGAAAAAGCAAAAAACTTCGGATATTTGCAAAATTAGGCGATTTTCTATTCGAAAATAGGTGGTCAACCAAATTAGGCCTTAAAATGAGGCAACAAATTTTAATGTTTGTTGCCTCACGGTAAGTCACCCTTACAAAATGTAAGAGGTAGTGTTCCCCTTAGCTAGGTAGCAGCTCGGCAGTGTTGCACGCTGGGGAAACCTGCAAGTGTAACTACTATCTTGACGAACAAAATGTCCCTCTGCCTGTGATACTTGCGAATTTAGATGTTTTATACAAACCACCTATTTTCGTAAATACCCAAAACTTCTTCTC
>CABQGZ010000810.1 GCA_902463835.1 uncultured Lachnospiraceae bacterium | reverse complement strand
GTCGAAGGATGTGTCCACGTCCTCGCGTACCAACAGTTCCGGGTGCTCGCGCTTGACGCGTGCAAGAACATCCACGTCCTCCTGGGAGAAAACAAAACGAACCGCAGCGGCGCTGCGGGCGCTGCGCGTCAGGACGGGCCTTTCGCCCAACGCCGCATCAATGACGGCCCTGACATAATCCACGCCGGTAGAAAGCTCCACCAAATCGCTGCCGATAAAGTCGCCGCCCATACGTCCGCCGATCTCAATGAGCATAATACGCCCATCCGCATCGATCTTCAGTTCGCTGTGGGACGCACCGTATCGGATACCAAGACTGTTGAGGGCATGGGACACCGCCGCCTTGACGCGTTCCACGGTTTCCTCTGATACCGGCGCAGGCTCTAAATGCCCCGTCTCAATAAAGCCCGGTGCGCCAGTGGTGTATTTGTGGGTCAGCGCCAAGAAATGGTGCTCACCCTGCCAGGATATGTACTCCACGCTGTATTCCTGCCCAGTGGCAAATTCCTCCACCAACGCCTTCTTTTCAAACCCCTGCGACTTGGCGTTTTCGATGGCCTCCGCAAGACCGTTCGGGCTGTCCAGCTTTGTGATGCCCCGGCTGCCGGAACGGTCCGTGGGCTTAACGATCACAGGATAATGCAGCGGCACACTTCGCAGATCATCCACGCACTCCACCAAAAGGCTTTTGGGCGACGGATCTCCGTGCTGTTCAAACGCCTGACGCATCAGGTGCTTATTTGTAGAGCGCAGCGTACACTCCATAGAATTACCGGTTAACCCCATCTTCTCGGCCACATAGTTCACTGCCAGCATAGCAAGGTCGGACGCGATGGAGCAAATGCCGTCGATACCGATCTGACGGCATTTGTCCAATATCTGTTCCTTTTCCACTATGCTGATGGGGTAAAAATGATCGGCGGCAGTTTCGCCCACATCGTTAGCCGCCCAGGCAAACACATGGGTCTCAATACTCATTGACTTCGCTTTTTCAATGAGAGGAAGCTGTAAGTACGATGCGCCGATGATGGCAAGTTTTTTCATGGTGTATCCTCCGCTTTTTCCGAATGATTGTTCAACTGCTGGCGCACAATATATAGCGGTCTGTGTTTGACCTCCATAAAGATATTGCCAACATAGATACCAACAACGCCGATACTGGCAATCGTTAACCCTCCCATAAGGAATACCGCAGCAATAATACTCGTCCAGCCCATTTGAATATGTACTGTAAAATAGCGAATTACAAAGAACAAAATTGCAAGCAGCGACACCCCCGCTATAATCAGCCCCGCCTTTGCCGTAAAACGAAGCATCTTGTCCGATTGAGATGTCAAGAGCTCCAGCGCCATCTGCATACGCTTTTTGAAGTTGTACCCAGATTTCCCCGCAAAACGATCCTGATGCTCTACATCCAACACCGCTTCACGGAATCCCATCCACTGAATATACATTACATAGCCACGGTGGTACTCCCGCATCTTGCAGTACGCATCGATAACTTTTCGGTTAGCGATGCTAAAGTTGCAGATCGCACCATCATAGGGCTGGTCAGTTGCAGTGGAATAAATCTTGTAAAAGCAGTTGGATACAAAAACCTTCAACTTAGAATCATGTCGTTCCTTCCGGCGGGCAAACACAACATCGTAGCCTTCCATCGCCTTGGCATACAGGTTCGGAATTTCCTCCGGTCGGTCCTGCAAATCGCAGTCCATGACGACCACCCAATTCCCTTTGGCATAGTCAAGTCCCGCAGCAGTCGCCTTCAGCTGGCCAAAATTACGAGACAATTCCAAGCCAACCACATGCTCGTCTTTTTTGCAAATCTGCTCAATTACTTCCCACGAGTTTTGTGGACAGGCATCATTGACCAAAACGATCTCATATTCTGAAGTCATCACGCTCAACACTGCTGTCAATCGCCTATGTAGTTCAGGCAACGCTTCCCGGCAGCCGTAAACCGGGATTACCACAGATATGTCCATTTATTATCCCAAAGTTGTCTTACAACCCATATTCCTTTACTTTTTTCTTTGCGCCTTGCGGGCGTTCACCAATTTTTCTTGCGGGAGAACCGACATAAACACCCCACGGATCTAAATCATGTGTTACCAACGCCTGTGCACCGATGAAAGCACCCTCACCAATTTTATGAACGCCGGCCAGTACCGTTACATCTGCGCCAAAGTACACATGATCTTCGATAACCAGATCACCTTCGATGATTCCCTTGTGTGTCTGCTCCACTGTACCTACCGCAATATCGCCCTCGCGATATTCATAGGCATTTCCCATGATTTTCATTCCCGGCCCAAAATTGACAAAATCGCCAATAATTAGCCGGCCAGCACCCCAAATAAGGCTGAATGGTTCAAAATCGCAATACCGCCCAATGATAATTTCGCCATGTTCTGGATGAATCAAAACGTAGTCACACAGCCGTGTATGATCGCCGATTGCGACGCGCTCCGGTGAACAAATCTTTGCACAGGGGTAGAC
>CABQGZ010000809.1 GCA_902463835.1 uncultured Lachnospiraceae bacterium | reverse complement strand
GCTTCAATCAGATGCATGATACCATGGAGACATCTATGTACTGCGCCGTTGTTGTCCGCTTCATTGCAGAAATCTTTTCGGCCAGGCCTCTCCTGATACTTTGCCACGTGAATTGCATGCTCCACCAGCTCATGGATTCCTTCATTCTTGCTGGCGGAAATAGGAATGACCGGAATTCCCAGCATATCCTCCATCTCGTTGACTCGGATAGCTCCTCCATTTTCCCGCACTTCATCCATCATATTTAAGGCCAGCACCATGGGAATATCCAGCTCCATCAGCTGCATAGTCAGATAAAGATTCCGCTCAATGTTGGAGGCATCCACAATGTTGATGATCCCCTTGGGCTTTTCCCCCAGCAAAAATTCCCTGGTGACGATCTCCTCGCTGGTGTAAGGAGACATGGAATATATCCCCGGCAGGTCTGTAATCATCGTATCGCTTCTGCCCTTAATGGCACCATCCTTCCGATCCACCGTCACCCCAGGAAAATTTCCCACGTGCTGGTTGGAGCCGGTAAGCTGATTGAAAAGAGTGGTCTTTCCACAGTTCTGGTTGCCCGCCAGGGCAAAGGTCAAAAGCGTCCCATCCGGCAGTGGCTGCTCGGTGGCTTTGGCATGGTATTTGCCACCTTCTCCCAGCCCCGGATGTGGGCTTTTTTTTCTATCCGCATAGACTGCTGCCGCTTCCGGCGCCTCCTGGCGAATGTTCTCCACCTGGATTTTCTCGGCGTCAGCCACCCGGAGGGTAAGCTCATAGCCGTGTATCATAAACTCCATGGGATCTCCCATGGGAGCAAATTTGATCAGCGTGATATCTGCCTGAGGAATCACGCCCATATCCAGGAAATGCTGGCGCAATGCGCCTTCCCCTCCCACCGAGATAACGGTGGCTGTCTTCCCGATTGGCAACTGATTTAATGTCATGCTCTGCTCCTTATCTTTTTCAATGGGTACTCTTACTGTATGCATAAGAAAGGTCTTATACGTTACTGTTCACTCATATTTATCATTGTGTCTACCAAAAGTTAGTTTATCCTTATTGTCTAAAATTGTCAAGGTATTATTTACGGATTTCTAAAGTATCCCAAGAATAACATTTTAGCGACTTTTACATACAATAAGGTATAAAAAAAGAAAGGAACGAAAACGATATGCCAAATTGCAACTGCAATCAGCCAGAACGCATGACACGAAACGAATGCGCACCATCAGCCAGATGCAATCCATCCGGCTGTGCACACCAACACGCCCGTGTTCATTCTGAATGTACACCAGCAGTCAAAGACAACCGTTCAAACTGTCTGCACTCCCCAATGGAACATTCCTGCGATTTCGACTATGACTTAAGTAACCTGCCCCTGGGCATGGCTTACGTCCCCTGGCAGCATTTTCATAATGTCTATGAGGTGGATAAGGCTCTGGGATGCGGAACCATCTTTCCGGAGCTTTACAAACCTTTTTTGGGAAAGAGAGGTGTCAGAACATGACAGGTTCTCAAATGGAACGCTACAAATTATATCAGTGGATCCACATGGTAAGCTTCGCAGTCAACGACATTACCCTGTATCTCGACACCCACCCGGAGGATGAAGATGCCATCGCCTACTTCAACCACTACAAGGATCTGCGCATGCAGGCTCTTTCGGAGTACAACTGTAAATACGGTCCGCTGACCATAGACACTGCAACGCCGGAGGGAAAATGGCTTTGGTCTACTCAGCCCATGCCCTGGGAAGGAGGATGTTTTTAGACTATGTGGAATTATGAAAAACGCTTACAATATCCGGTAAACATCACCCAGACCAACCCACAGATGGCACAGGTTATCATCAGCCAGTTCGGCGGTCCCGATGGAGAACTTGCCGCCTCCATGCGCTACCTGTCCCAGCGCTACACCATGCCCTACAAGGAGGTTGCCGGAATCCTTACAGACATCGGCACGGAGGAGCTGGCCCATATGGAGATCGTCTCCACCATCGTCTATCAGCTGACGAAAAATCTGACTCCCGAGGAGATCAAAGCCTCCGGCTTTGACCGTTACTATGTGGATCACACCCTTGCTCTGTGGCCCCAGGCTGCGGGCGGAATTCCTTTCAACGCCTGCGAGTTCCAGTCCAAGGGGGATCCTATCACGGATCTGTTCGAGGATCTGGCTGCGGAGCAGAAGGCACGAACTACCTATGACAATATTCTGCGTCTTGTGAAGGACGAGGAGGTTGCCGATCCGATCCGGTTCCTGCGGCAACGGGAGATCGTGCACTTCCAGCGGTTTGGGGAAGGCCTGCGAATTGTCCAGGATCAACTGGACTGCAATAACTTCTACGCTTTTAACCCGGAGTTCGATGTGCCGCAGGGGAATTGCTGTAAATGAGGATTTGACGCAGCAAGAAAGTATTTGCACTTGCGGCGAAGGGACGCCGCTTGGGCAGGTGCATGGTTTACGTAGAAATTGACGAAGTGACGCCCCGATGAAAAGGTGTCCTAATATAGCGATAAGTT
>CABQGZ010000808.1 GCA_902463835.1 uncultured Lachnospiraceae bacterium | reverse complement strand
CAGTTGGAGGGGACACATCAGACAAGTGTGGTGGTGATTGGAGCAGGCATGGCAGGAATGGTGATTGCCTGTATGCTGCAGGAAGCCGGCGTGAAGGTTATAGTACTGGAGGCCGATGTGGCGGCTTCCGGGCAGACCTGTGGAACTACCGCCAAGATTACCAGCCAGCACGGCATGATATACTATGAACTGACGGAGCGTTTTGGACAGGAGCGTGCAGGGCAGTATGCCAGGGCCAATGAGAGCGCCATTGGAGAATACGAGAAAATTATAAGGGAGCGAGGGATTGACTGTGACTTTTACCGATGTCCTTCTTATTTGTATGCTATGGAAGGCGAGGATGCCCCAGAACGGCTGTACCGTCTGAGGAGGGAAATCGAAGCGGCAAAGAATCTTGGAATACGGGCAGAATATGCCGCCACAGCGGAAGAACTGCCTTTTTCCATCGCAGGGGCAGAAGTATTCCCCGATCAGGCACGGTTCCATCCGCTGAAATTCTTAAAAGGAATAGCAGAGCGCCTGGAAATTTATGAGCATTCCAGGGTATTGCGGGTAAAGGATAACTGTGTGTTCACAAAAGAAGGCATGGTTGAGGCAGAGTTTATTGTGTTTGCTGTTCATTTTCCGTGGATGATCACACCGGGATTCTACTTTCTGCGGATGCATCAGGAGCGCAGTTATGTAGTGGCTTTAGGGCAGATGAAGCCCATGGAGGGCATGTACCGCGATATGGAATCCCATGGGCTGTCCTTTCGGAGTCAGGGGGAGTATCTGCTTCTTGGAGGCAGCAGTCATCACACCGGTAAGAATAAGGAGGGCGGCAACTACGAACAGTTGCGAAAGCAGGCAAGGCTGCTGTATCCGGGAAAACAGGAGGCAGCTTGTTGGTCGGCACAGGATGGGATTCCTCTTGACAAAGTGCCTTACATTGGCTATCTGTCTCCGTCTGTGCCCAATTGGTATGTGGCCGCGGGATTTCAAAAATGGGGAATGACAAGTTCTATGGTCTCCGCTATGATTATTCGGGACATGATACTGGGCAAAAAGAATGAGAACGAGGATATATTTTCACCTCATCGATGGAACTGGAAGGCTTCGGCGTCACAGCTGAGCGGCAATATTGGTTCCGCTGTGTGCAATCTCTCCAAGCGCCTTATGTTTTTTTCGATAGAGACAGAAGAGAAGTTGGCTCCTGGCCAGGGAAGGGTGGTGCGGTATCAGGGGAAGAAGGCTGGAGTGTATAGGGACTTGGATGGAAAAATCTATGCAGTGGATGCAGGATGTCAACATATGGGCTGCCAGTTGGCTTTCAATCCGGAGGAAAAGACCTGGGACTGCCCCTGTCATGGGTCACGGTATGACTACCGGGGGAATCTGATTTGCGGACCGTCCCAGAAGGGGCTGGTGGAGAAGTAGAGCATTCCGTTTTGAATTTTGAATTCAATGACAATTCATCTATATAAGCGTATAATGATTCTATATGAGGAAATACGTCTTGTCGGTTTCGGGTCAGGAACTTGCTGTTACAAAATAGCAGTCTGTTATATATCAGGATATGTAGTTTCGCGTAATTTCCGAAAATAATAAAAAACTATTGAGAAATACTATAGGGATGCGGTATAATGAAGAAAAGTTGCGAAGCTGCATGGTTCATTTGTAAAGCATTCTGGTATGGTAAGAGGGAGGGCTTTACATGAAGATTGTTCCATTAAAATGTGATTTCAGTATGAAAGAGGTTATCAGCAACCCAAAAGTACGGAAATATTTTATCAGTGATGTAATGGATATTCTAATCGAAGAGATTCGGATGGTGCGTCTGCTGAATCCGTATCTCTGGAAACGCCGTAAGCACCAGAAACAGGGAATTTTGGATCTATTGTTGGAACTGAATGATGATACCAAGGTAAATATTGAATTGCAAGTAGCTTATTATGGAACATGGGATCGGAGAATTCTATTCTATCTGGCGAAGCTGTTTACAGAGGATTTAAAGTGTGGAGAAAGGTATGACAGGTTGAAACGCTGTATCTGTATCAGCATTTTGGATTTCAATCTGACCGAACGACCCGAATATCATTCCGTTTACCGTTTGCGGGACAAGGAGGGAAATGAATTTTCGGATATGTTTGAGGTACATACGATAGAACTTAGGAAAAGGCTGACTGGAACACAAAAGGTGGACGATTGGATTAAACTCTTTAATGCGGAGACGGAGGAGGAACTGAATATGATAAAGACAAAGAATCCTGGATTACTGGAGGCCATAAGAGAGGTAAAGGTAATGAGTTTAAGTGAGCGTATACGCCAGAGATATGAGGTACATTTAAAGGAAGTGCGGGACAGGAATGCCCGAGAGGATTACGTGCACAGGCAGGGGATTGAACAGGGGATTGAAGCATTTATATTAGATAATCTGGAAGAAGGCATTCCAGAGAATCGAATTATAGAGAAGCTTGGGAAACGTTTTCATTTGGAAAAAACGAGCGCCAGAAAATATTATA
>CABQGZ010000807.1 GCA_902463835.1 uncultured Lachnospiraceae bacterium | reverse complement strand
CAAGCAGCTCGGCGATTGTTTTCGCCAATCCGTCAAAGTCCAGACTAATATATCCTATCAAGCTCGCCGCTGCGGAGGTCTGCGTCCAATAAGAATCAAAATCATCGTAACGGATTGCCTTCATAACTGAGTAGGGGTTATAGACAGAGCCTGCTCCCTCCAATGTGTATCCGTCATACCATTGCTTCATCATTGTAAAATCCTGGTCATACTCCTGGCAGAGATTTTTGACCTCATCTTCCGTGAATCCAACATATCTTCCAAATTGCCTGGGCTTCACCATTGTAAACTCTTCAAAATCCGAGATAGCGGACCGGGTGCCATCCTTCTTAATGGGAAGAATACCGGTCATATATGCCGCTGCAAATATCTTATCCGTTGTTCCGCTGCTCTTGAACAAAGTACGCAAGAATTCCAGATATTCTTTCTGAATGGCAGGTACTTCACGAATAGGAGCATCCCACTCATCAATAATTACAATAAACTTATTGCCAATCAATTCTACAGCATTTACCAAAGTTGTAGTAAAGGATTCCTCTTCTGCCTTTAAGCCCGGACATGCAGATACAAGTTCCTCTGTCACTCTTCGCTTGATATAAGGGATAATCTCTTTTTTTCCTGCTCCGCCCATGATATTTGTCATATCAAGATAAATTACATCATACTTATTCAAATGCTGTCGATAATATTCGTCTTTTGCAATCATGAGATCATCAAATAAAGTAGACGAGTTGCAGGTTTTATCATAATATGCACACAGCATCCGCGCGGCAAACGATTTTCCGAAGCGGCGTGAACGACTAATACAAGTCAGCTTCTGCTTTGTTCCAATCGTGGCGTTAACCAAGGCAATCAAACCTGTCTTATCCACGTATACATCGTTCCTAATCACGGCAAATCCACTATTCCCTGGATTCAGATAATATCCCATAAACTACTTCACCACCACGCTTCTCCCTGTTGTTCTTGTCACACCACTCATGAAACCTTCGTTATCTGGTTCTATTTTCTCACATGCGCAAAAAAAAAGCAAGCACATTCCTCAAAAATAAGTATCCACCTTCACCATCCGGTACCCAACCCCAATATGTGTCTGGATATACTGGGGCGCATTTGGATCCCTCTCCAGCTTCCTGCGCAGTGTCGCCATGAATACCCTAAGGGAAGCAATGTCATTCTCCCAGCTTCTGCCCCAGATCTTCTGGGTGATGTAGGTATGGGTCAGAACCTTTCCCACATTCTGGGAAAGCAGGCACAGAAGCCGGTACTCGATGGGCGTCAGGTGCAGCTCCTCCTCTCCCAGATAAGCACAGCCAGCCCCGTAATCCACCTTAAGACTCCCGTTGGCAAAGACAGAGGACACCATTCCTTCCCCTTTGGCCAGCCTTCGCTCCGTCACCCGAAGCCGGGCCAGCAGTTCCTCCACGGAAAAAGGTTTAGTCAGGTAATCGTCGGCTCCGGCATCCAAAGCCTCGATCTTATCCGCATCCTCACTCCGGGCGCTGATAATGATAATCGGCGTGTCACACCAGGTGCGGATCTTTTGGATCACCTCAATACCGTCCATGTCCGGCAGCCCAAGATCCAGCAGGATAATATCCGGGTTGTAGGAGGAGGCTGCTCCAATCCCCCCTTCTCCGCTGGCCGCCGTCTGGAACCGATAGCCATGAATCTTTAGCGTAGTCATGATCAGATTACGCACGGAGTTGTCATCCTCGATCAGCAATATCAAAGCTTTGTTCATTCAAATTCACCTCTCCTAATGGCAATGTAAATGCAAATGTTGTCCCACAGGGTTTCGCGTCGCTTACAATGATCCTCCCCCCATGAGCCTGAATAATGGATTTGCACAGATAGAGCCCCAGTCCCATACTCCGCCTGCTGTCCGCCACCTTCCCGGCGCCCACGTTCCACATCTCGAACACATGAGGCTTCACTTCATCCGGGATGCCCGGTCCGTTGTCTGACACACGCACCACCGCCTTTCCCCGTTCCCTGCCGTAGGAGATCCGGATAGCAGAGCCCTGCGGCGTATATTTGATGGCATTGTCCACAATGTTGATCACCACCTGTACGATCAGCTTGGCGTCCATCTGTGCCAGCAGCAGCTCCTCCCCGGGCTCCACAAGAATCACATGTTCTTTTTTCTTCCTGCTCACGTGGTGCAGCGCCTCCGCGATCACATCCGCCACCAGCTCCGTAGATATATGAAGGTTCATGCCGCCTCCTTCCATCCTGGTGATAGCCAACAGATTTTCCACCAGATTGATAAGCCACATGGAATCGTCATAGATATCCGCGTACAGCTGCTTTTTCGTCTCCTCATCGAACTCCTCCCCCTGAAAAAGCAGATTGCCGGCATTGCCGGAGATGGATGTCAGAGGCGTTCTAAGGTCATGGGAGATGGAGCGCAGCAGATTGGCCCGCAGCTTTTCTTTCTCCGCCAGGATCGCTGCTTCCTCCTTCTCCCGCCGGTTTCTCTCATTTTCCAGAGCCAGCGCACAC
>CABQGZ010000806.1 GCA_902463835.1 uncultured Lachnospiraceae bacterium | reverse complement strand
TCACATCGTTTTCTGCTGACACTGCTTTGACGTTTCGATTCCCATCTCCTTAGCCTGTGCGAACCTTACGTTTTCCTTGTAGCTCTCACGCCACAGATCAACTTCATCGTACTTTTTCTCATTCTCTTGGGAAGAAATACACAACTGGATTTTGTCTTCCATGCCAGGATCAAAGGATGGACCAGATATAGCTGGGAGCCGTCAGAGAAAACAGCAGACATGCAAACAGAATTGCGGGTGCTGTAAACTCAAACTGACCATGTTTACGATAGTCCATGTATGCGGTAGCAATCTTTACGAAAAACAGGATTGCGAGGATCATATCGATAACCGGGAACACAACATTGTTGACGATATCTTTGACTTGCCCCTGCGCCGCATTCCAGGTGCTTTCGATTGCGCCGGAGACATTACCCGCACTTGTCGCAAAAGCCGGAATAGCCATGAATGCCATCATCATGACCACTACTGCCGCCATAACCATTACTCTGGTAAATCTTTTTTTCATTACATTTCCTCCATTTCTTTGTTGCGCTCACAGAACACCACATACCGCTGCCGTCCTCCGGAAGCATATGGGTGACAAGTAAGCAATGTTAATCTTTCGTGATTTTCCTGAATCAGTATCTTTTGAATATCGGTTGGATCAATGATTTCGGTGTCCACAACCGAGTAGGTCAGAGTTTCCCACAGATTGGTAATCGTTACCGTATCTCCAACCTCCAAATCTGTGATATAGCGAAAATATGCCGCTCCATTGTATCCTCGATGGCCCGCCAAGACGCAGTTGGTGTTCATTCCACCGATAGGCAGACTTGTTTGACTTAAATGCACAGCTCCCTTCGCCATATTTTCCGCGGTTGCCCCCAAGTAAATCGGCATTTCCAGCTGGAGTTTGGGGATGCAAATAACGCCAATCGCATCTGTACCTACACCATATTCCTCCAATGAAAAACTAGGCTGCTGGTATGACCATGGACCACATAATTGGGATTGCCTTTCTTCCCATATCCGTGCGTTGTAAGTCTGCATAGCTGCAAACAGTTCCGGATATGACATTGCCTTGTCTGGAGGTACGTCAGGTAATTGGCTTTCTTGCCCTAAGTCAACTTCTGTTCCTTGCCTTTGATCAAGGAATTCCTTTGCGTCCATAGAAATCTTGGTATCTACAAACGCCCCATGTAAAAGGGGATAGAGCATCACGATTACTCCAAGAAGAAACAGGGCGATTATAAAAGCCATGATCACCCTACGCCACATCATTGTTCTGCCCTCCCAAAATAGTGTGCAAGAACGCAAACAGCAATATGAGCAGCAAAGCAATGACAATGCCTATAATGATTCCTTTTGCATAGTTTTGTTCCCATGTAGATTCTACCGCTTCCACGGCAACACTTTCTTCTTCCAAGGTCAGTGCTTCTTCGTAGGGAATCCGGTAGCCACGCACCAGCAGCCGATGCGTGTTGACCCCGTAGGGGGTGCAGGTAACGAGGGTACACAGATCCTCACCGGGGACAATCCCCAAAAGGTCCGTTTCATAGGGCAGAACGGTGTTAATTTCTGTCACCTGGTACGCCAGCGTTTCATTCAGCACGTTCAGATAGAAAATGTCCCCCGGAGACAGCTGTTCCAAATCCGTGAACATCTTCTGACTTGCCATGCCGCTGTGGCCGGAGAGAATGGTGTGGGTGTTTTTGCCGCCTACTGGCAGAGAACTTCCCAGCAGATGCCCCACGCCACGGTCCAGCACCTCCGCGTCTGTACCGTGGTAGATTGGCAAATTCACTTGGATTTTGGGGATACCCACATATCCCATGATCCCGTTTCCGGCAATGTCCAGCTGGCTATCGTAATCCTCGGCGGCAGACACGAGGGCTTCCTCGCTGTAAGCATCCGCTGTACCAGGGGTGATTGCCAGGTTGTAGGCAATGGCTCGCTGCTTTGCCTCCTGCAAAACGGAATCATCCGTCTGCTGGATAAGCTCCTGATATGCTATCTGAATTTCAGAGGCGTATTTCTGGTTGACATAATTTGAAATGAGTGGGTACAGTGTCAGCCCCAATGCTGTGAGAAACAGCACTGCGGCACAGATCGTTATTATCTTCTTTTTCAATACATCCTCCGTCCCTTTTATTTTGCTTGTGTTTTGTACATAATAATGCTATAATAGCGACATGAAAGGAGGCGGCACTATGCCACAAATTCGTCCTATCACTGACCTTCGGAATACCACAGAGATTTCCGACATCTGCCACGCCAAACGGGAGCCTGTCTTTATCACGAAAAACGGCTACGGCGATCTGGTCATTATGAGCATGGAAGCCTATGAAGATCTGATCGACACGGCCTCCATCGATGCTGCCATTGGGAGAGCGGAATCTGAATACGCCAGAACTCACGAATCCCACGACGCCCGCACCGCTCTGGCTTCCCTGCGGAGGAAGCACTTTGGATAAATACGAAGTTCGCTTGATGAATCAGGCTATGCGGGACTTGGATGACATTT
>CABQGZ010000805.1 GCA_902463835.1 uncultured Lachnospiraceae bacterium | reverse complement strand
CGTTTCAGACTGAAAGAAAGGCTGTTGGCACCCACAAAGCCCTTGAACTCATTGTTGGCATCGATGGTCATAAACTGCTGGCCCTTGATCACATACAAAAGTCCCTGGCTGCTGATGCACACCTTGTTGATGGAGAAATCACTGGAAGCCTCCAGAAGCTCACTGTCCGGCTTCACAAAATTCTCCAGAACCTGATCCTTTTCATCGATATTGGCCACCCGCTGGCTTCCGGTGTCCGCCACAAAGATGCTGCCGAAATCTGCGACAAATACTCCCTGAGGGCCCACCAGCGTACCGCCGCCGGTGTAGGATGTCACATAGTTTCCCTCCGGATCAAGCTTCACGATCCGATTGTTCCCGGTATCCGCCACATAGATATTGTCCTCTTTGTCAATGAAAATATCCTTAGGCTCATACAGATTGCCGCCCTCATCGCCCAGATAGGTGATAACCCCCTTCACCAGATAGGTCTTCGGAGTTGCCAGCCGATCCCCGTCATTGTCAATCACAAAGTCCGTCTCACTGGCATGTGCGGTTATTCCACTGACCGTAAGAATCACTGCCGCAAGGGCAAACGCTGCTATTCGTTTCAAATCTTCCACCTCTTTTCTGGCCTTATCCCTTGATACCGGAATAGCTCATGGTATTGATCACCTTGGACTGCATGATGGTATAGATCAGTACAGTCGGGATCATCGTTACAAAAGTGGCCGCCGCCATAGTTCCCGCCGTGGCCAGAGAAGCCGCTCCCGCGCCGCCCGCAATGGACTGGATAGCCAGGGGCAGCGTCTTCATCTGCCCGGAGCTTGTGAAGATCAGCGGTGAGAAATAGTCGTTCCAGGTACTTACAAAGGAAAATACCACCAGGGTGGCCATAGCCGGTTTTACAAAAGGAACTACAATCCTGGTAAAAATTTTAACCTCACTGGCTCCATCGATCCGGGCCGCCTCGATATATGCTTCCGGCAGCTGCTCCATGAACTGCTTCATCAGGAACATATTGAAAGCCGTTCCGACCTTGGGCAGGATCAGCGCCCAATAGCTGTCCAGCATTCCCAATCCCTTCACTACCATGTAATTGGGAATCTGTGTCACATGGGGTGAGAACATCAATGCCGCTAAGATCAGTGCGAAGATGATATTGGAGCCCGCCGGATGGTGCTTCACCAGACCATAGGCTGCCATGGTAGAGATCACCACTGTGCCCGCCACCACCAGGACAGACACCAGCACACTGTTAAACACATACCGGCTGAAGGGCACGCTGCTGTTATCCAGCGTAGCCAGCAGGCTGTAGAAATTGTCCGTCACCGGATGACTGGTGAAAAATTTCGGCGGAAATATAAACAGCTCATCCAACGGTTTGAATGCCGTCACTGCCACATACACCAGCGGAAGCGCCGTGAACAATACAAACAATGTCAACAGGGCATACAACAGCACCTGTGAAAATTGAAAATAAAATAGATGATGACCCGCAATCTTTACACTGCGGCCTTTTACTGCTGCCATATGAGCACCTCCTAATCCTCTCGCAATACTCTGGTGAACAGACGGCCCG
This sequence comes from uncultured Lachnospiraceae bacterium, assembly GCA_902463835.1. Lineage (GTDB taxonomy): Bacteria > Bacillota > Clostridia > Lachnospirales > Lachnospiraceae > 14-2. The sequence goes on along the minus strand of CABQGZ010000805.1, from coordinate 947 downwards.
CCAGATAGGAAATCAAGAACAGCACTACCGCCACCGCGGAGGCATATCCCATTTCAAATCGAATAAAGCCGTAATCGTACAGATGGGTAACAATGGTGTGCGCCGCATAGTCCGGGCTTGGCATTCCCGCGATGGATACCGCGATATCGAATACGCCGAAGGCTCCAGTGATCATGTTGATGGTTGCAAAGAGAAGCTGGGGCTTCATCACCGGGAGGGTGAGGTAGATCAGCTCCTGGAAGCCGTTCTTGATGCCGTCAATCTTCCCCGCCTCGTACATGTCCTGAGACACATTCTGGAGTCCCGCCAGAAAGGTCAGGAAGTTCACACCCATGCTGGTCCACACAGAGACGATGATCACCACCCACAGGACAACCGACGTATTGGTGGTCCACTGGATGGGATCTTTGATTACGCCGATCTGGATCAGCAGATTGTTGATGAGACCGTACCGGTCGCCATTGAAGAAGTACAGCCACACCACACTGATTGCCACGCCGCTGACCAGAGTTGGTGCATAGAATAACAGCGAAAAAAGATTCCGGAACTTTTTCAGGTTATTGATCAGCACCGCCATCACAAAGGAACCCAGAAAGCTTAGCGGCCCCGATATAAAAGCGAACACAAGTGTGTTTTTCAAGCCTGTAATAAACTCACTGTCGTCCATCAGCAGCAGCCGGTAGTTGGTCAGTCCGATAAACTCCGGCGATTCAATCATATTATAGTTCGTCAGACTCAAGACGATGGCGGTCACCACCGGAATGATCGTGAACAGGAAAAATGAGATCAGAAAAGGGGACATAAACAGATATCCAACCACATTATGGCGCTGCCGGTTGGTCAGCCCACGTCTCTCATGTTTTTCAAAATTACGCGCTTTCAACTTCCTTATTCCTCCTCGTATAATAAGTTTGTAAGCAAGAAAAACAGCTTACAGACTTATTCTT
>CABQGZ010000804.1 GCA_902463835.1 uncultured Lachnospiraceae bacterium | reverse complement strand
TTTCGGCAAACTGAAATACAATAATGCAAAGTAGCGTCGGAATGTAGGCATGAAAGAAGAACAGAACTGCCATCTCGCCCAAATTCCGCAATACCATAAAAATCGAGTAGTACAGGGAGTTGACTCGATTTTGCTGGCTGGCGGTCAAAAGAGACTGCTTGTAGGAGAAAAAGTAAGAACTTGCGGATTGCAGCAGGAAAAGGAAATAGATGACGTAGATGTTTTCTGGTATCGTGACCTCACCGTTAATCAGATGGGGCAAAAACGGCATCAAGACACAGCCGAGAACCAGTACAACGAGTCCAACCACTCTGTATATGCGCTTATATACAGTCATATAGCCTTTTACGGCTACTGTATCACCTTCCGCCAGCGGCTTATAAAGGCTATAGATGATGGCTGTATCAAATCCAAGATTCGCAAGCGACAGCAGAGAAAGGACGTTGGTAAACAGGCCTGATACACCCAGATATTCTTTCCCCAGCAGAGCAATAAACATCCAGCGGGTAAAGAAGCCCATTAAGATGCTGAGCATCTGGCTTCCTACGCCAAACGCCATATTTTTCAGCGAATTTGATGTGCGGGATGTATCCATAGCTATCCTCTTTTGATAACGCCTTTCAGTTTTCTTTTGAGAATTGAGAAGAAGTTTACACGATAATAGCGCAGCAGACCGATTTTCTTCTCTCTTTCAAAGTCAAAATCTTTCAGGTAATCATATACTTCTTTTTCAAACAGCCCATCATAGTTTTCACCCATGCGAGTAATAATGCGTCTCCACTTATCGATATTCTTAGTGGTAAAAAACTGGACTTCTTTTCTTAAATAGGCCTTGGCCGTGTCAAGCACAGAGTTCTCATACGCAAAACCAAAGTTATGCGGATCGCCTCCCTCTGCGTTAATTTGCAGCATTCGGCGCAAACACTTTTCACAGGCGCAACAATTATGGTCGTTCCAAGAGCAGACTCTAAGCGGAAGACAGGTATTGGTTGCTTTTTGATAAACAACCACAGCCTTTGCCTTGTCCTGATCCGTCATTTCATAGCCATCATGGACAACGGACGTTCCGGCGAAGCGGAATTCGTTATCTGTTGTTGGATCAGAAGCACACGGATATGTATTGCCGACAGAAAAAGAACTTGCGATATACAAGGGCTGGATACCTTCCAAATAGGCAACCGGTGCAGCAGCCCCAAGAATTGCCATAGCATGATGCAGTCCATGCCAAAAATCGTCGCCCATTTGCGATGCGAATCGCTTGTCAAGCACAGCAGTATTGATAAATGTGCCATAGTTGGCTCGAATAAACGCCGTACTTGTTCCGTGCGCCTGCGCAAATTCCGTTGCAGCACCGCGGTCTGAAACAAAGTTTCGCTCACTCTTAGCGTCATCAGAATATGTTCCCTGTTCTACCAATTTATCTTGATAGAAGCCATATTCCAGTATCAGCAGTGGCTTCTCGTCAGCATGGCGAATGAACGTTGTAACTGCATCCATTCCCCCGGTAAACATCTGCGCTCTTTTCACAGAAGAATATGTGCCATTATTCCGGCACTCTGCAAACAGCTTACCGCCCAACGGGCAATTGGGATACATCTTCTGATAGGCATCCCGCAAGCGCTTTAGGCTATGGAAGAACTCTCTATCTACTTCGCCAATATGTACTTCAGCATCTGTAAGCCATGCAATTTGCATAACATTCCCTAAAAAAGGAATGACAAGGATGCTCTCCGGGACTCGTTCTATACAACGGTCATACTGCGCAAACATATGCATGGGTTGCTTGAAGAAACGCTTTAAATCTTCTGTTACCGAGAACCAATAGTCAACCCTATCGTTGGAAACGATCAGTTTTTTGAGCTTGATCTCACTCATGTATTATCCCTCAAATTGTGCTTTCCACCGCGCTATCTCCTCAAACGGTATGTTCGGTTTTGTTTCAAATGCGCTGTTTATCAGTTCAGGCAGACCGTCCAGTGCATTCTTTTCGATGGTTATCAATCCGGTATCCGCGCTGATGCTTCGCGCACGCTCATCAATCGAAATGATGATTGCTCTCTTCTTGTGTCTTAACGCATAGATGCCGCCGTGCAGGCGCGTGCCGACATACTCGATATTATTCCGCATAAGGACTGCCTCATAAGCCGCTTTATGCGGTGGTATGATCTCGATCCCTTCCGTATTGGAAAACGCATGAAAATAAGCTTCGTCTTTATCGCCCTGTATCCAGAAGGATACATGATCATATTCCCGCTTGAGGGTATCAATTAGCATCTGGTCAGATGGGTCTGGCTGCATTCTTGCTGTTAGCGTGAAAACTACATTGTCGGCTTTTTTTGCTGGAATCTGCGCACAAAAGTCAGGCGTCAGCGCCCACATTGTCACACATCCGGTATTGATTGCTTTCAGTCCGAGAACATCCTCGACATAACGCTTGCTGCGTTCATCCCGAACGCTGTGATAATAGGAATGGCTGAGTATCTTCCTGTAAAGATGTGTCGTATAAGCG
>CABQGZ010000803.1 GCA_902463835.1 uncultured Lachnospiraceae bacterium | reverse complement strand
AACCTTTTCGGTGACCCGGATCGTTTTATTCGTTCCCCAGTCCATGGTGAACACAACTGTTTCACATATACTCCATAACAAAAAGCGTACAATAGCGCGTCCTTAGTATAATTGAAAGCGTCTAAACTCATGAACTTGGACTCCGAAGAAGAGGGTGTTTTCACCGTCTCGTGTGCTGGCGGTACGAGCGTAGAATGTATTTTCTACACGGCTCGCGCGAACCGCTTGCAGACGACATGTCCGGTTACTGCGTCACAATTTCCGGTTTGCTGGGCGGACATTCCGGTGCCGATGTCGACAAAGAGCGAGGAAATGCCAATGTCCTAATGGGGCGGCTCCTCTATTCGGCCATGGAACGGTTCCCAGGGCTGTGCCTTATTGATGTGCAGGGCGGAGAATTTGATAATGTGATCCGCTCAAACTGTGCGGCTGCTGTGGCAATCCCCGTGAGCTGCAGGAAAGAATTTGAAGTGTTTGTCAGTTCCTTTGGAGCAACACTGCAGAATGAGTACGCTGATACCGATGCCAATGTGACAGTTTCCTGCGAAGACACAGAGGCAAAGGCTGCCATCTGTGCCGAGGATACCGCCGTGCTTCTGCGTGCTCTTATGATATTACCGAATGGGGTTGAGGTAATGAGTGCATCGCTTCCTGGTTTGATGCAGACATCCCTGAACCTCGGCATACTTTACATGCGGGAGGATGGGCTGCATCTCACCTATTTGATTCGCTTCAGCATCGCATCCCAAATGGAAATGCTGGTACAGCGGCTCCGGGCAATCGTAGAAACTGCACATGGCGAGATGGCAGAACTCAGTTCGTATCCCGGCTGGCAGTATGCCCGTAATTCCTCTTTGCGCGAGACTGCGCTGGCTGCTTACCGGAGAGCATCAGTGACCGTGAAGGAACGGTCAGCGCAACCCATGGCGGCCTCGAATGCGGCCTGGTTGCAGCAAAGATCCCCAACCTTGACATTATCTCATTCGGGCCGGAGTTGCATGATGTGCATTCGCCGAACGAGCGATTGAGCGTTCCATCCACCGAGCGCACCTATGCGCTGCTGTGCGAGATCCTCAAGCGCAGCAAATAAGACCAATGCTATAACTTTCACAGGGCACCGCCAGTCAGGGGCAACTTTTCTCTGACTGGCGGGTTTATAGCAACTGGCAACAAGGCAATACATTGAAAAACAACTGGCCTACGCTGGGCATCCAAATCCCATTTTCTCTGAGGATGCGCTCCAACGGATCTTTGAGTTTTCATCTGGTGTTCCACGCCTCATTAACCGTGTCTGTACGCAGGCACTGATCTATGCGTACCAGAACCGCAGAGCCATTATTGATGACCGCATGGTGCAGATTGTACTGGAGGGCGAAGTAGCTTGAATTTGGGAAGGAGTGGCCATGGGCCACTCCTTATGCTCATTCATTCTGCGACATATTCCTCGGCGCTCTCCGACACACAACGCCGTCTATTTTACGACAACGAGGCTCGGCGGCTACACGTTATTAACTTCTGAGCAAGTAAAAGAGGCAACCAAACTAAATGATATTGGCCATTTATTCCACTATCCATCTGCACCAAACGCCGACAGTTTTGATGTTAATATAATAGTTGGACTGGCTCGTGCGGATTTTAGCGGTAAAGATATCGATATGTTTATGTTTGCTATGCAACTCTATCAGATTGAGATGTATACGGTAGAGAAGTTGCAAAATATGAAATAGCGGGGTGGATAATTCCATCCCGCTATTTCTGTATTTCTTACTCACCGCAGCCATCGCGTAGTAAGCGTAAAACGTAGCCTTTTTTTATTTTACTGACCTGCATTGACAGGGCCAGAGCGCGGTGAACTCCTGTTTTCCAGGAGGCTGTTTCACACCTCCGATAAGGATGATTCTTTCATTCTGCACTATAATCATAATACTTCTCAAGAAAAACACCTTTCAGCATCTCTCTGAGTTTGCTGTAATCCTCTGCGGGAACGTCATTCTTGTCAACAAAGAGGACGGGACCTACATCAACAAGTTCGATGTCTGAACCCACAAAATATATGCCATTTTTTGCTTCAATGATTTCTCCGATTGTCTGATCCTTTTTAGGCAGATTTCGTTCCCCTTTTTTTGTTTGTGGCTTATAGCTAAATATTACGCTTTTTCCTGTCGCACTACAAAATTCCAGATGGGACGCAGAAATCTGCACATAAAGCGATGCGCTTTGTTCTGGCAAAATTTTTTTGTACCAGTTCCGTCTCTTAGACTTTACGAAAGAAGGTACCATGAATCGATAAGTCCAAAAACAGACAATAATCAGTGAAATGATTTCGTCTAAAATGGCAAATTCTTTAGAAAACCATTTTGTAGTTGGACTTAATAAGAAAAACGCTATTGCAACCAGAAAAAGGATAAACCATATTACCGCAAAATAAATACGACTGAATTTTTTCCGCAACCGCAAACAGCATCTGAAATGCTCAATTTTGTCTTGTTCTTTAAATGAAGTACAATAGTGC
>CABQGZ010000802.1 GCA_902463835.1 uncultured Lachnospiraceae bacterium | reverse complement strand
TGCGGAGCTTACAACCGGGAAAACACCTCGGAGGAGGAGCACCGGAAGCTGCATGAGGACTATGATGCGGGGGGCGCTCCAGAAACCCACTATGCAGAAGACAGTGGTAACATGGCAGGGATACAGGGACAGGCGGTTTCGCAGGAGAGAGTGACCGGTCATGTAGATATGAGTTATAGTACACCCAGCAGTTCAGGTAGATACGGTGGAATGGGCCAATATGGTAAGCCCAGGGAATCCGCCGTGGGAACGGTGGTTTTCGTGCTGCTGATCATCGGGATCATTGCGACAATCGCAGTTCCGGTCTGTTATATTTTCGGGAAAACGATGATGCTGAGCTTTTCGGCGGCCGGTGCTGTGGGAAATAAGATAGAAGAGATAGAGAAACGACCGTCCGTGGAGCCTGAGGAGAGAGCGGAGCAGAAAGCGGAAATCATAGAGGCAGCGGTTGGTACGACCTGCAGTCTCGGCAGAAATGGAGAGATTCAGATCACAGTGGAAAAGGCCAGGGTGGCGGTTCCGGCAGGGTATGTCAGAGATTTTCCAGAGCAGGAGAATCTGGTGGGAATCTCCATATCCTTTACCAACGAAGAGGAAGGATATTACGACCACAATGCTTTGGACAGGTTGTATGTGGGATACGGAGATCACATTTACAAGGATACCATGGACATCTATTCCTTTGAGTCCTATATGAACGTACTCTCGAACATGCGGACGCTGGATGTATACGACGTACTCTGTGACGAGGAAGGCCAGGGTGAGCTTCTTGTGTTTGTGCCAAAGGATGTGACGCAGCTTGATCTCTATCTGGAATCCAGGGATCAGGAGACCTTTCAGATGCTGGAAATATATCGGATTCCGCTTGAAATCCAGCCAGGGGAGGAGCTATAGATGAAGAAGAGAAGCAGATTTTTTGTGGCAAATATCGTCCTTGGAGCTATCTTTGGCTTCTGCCTGATCATCTGCCTGTTTGTAATGGCAATATTCCATGAGGCGTTTCGGCAGATTGATATGGAATCCATATTGGATAATATGGAAGATGAGTGGCTGTATGATGCGGATGGCAATCGTATCTGGAATGACTATGAAAGCAATGACAGCGCCTATTACAGTCTGCCTTACATAGAAAGCGCCGCAGCCAGCAGAATTGGAACTGAGTGTCAGGGAGAGACGGTCAGGAAGGGGTACCAGTTTTATGAGTTGACACTACTGGTGCGCAACGGAGGAACGGCTTATCTTATTTCCGATTATCTGAACCTGACCTGTGAGGGCGCAGAGGATGACGATGTATATATGAAATATTTCTTCAATGAGGAGTATCCTGTATTCTATGACAGCAATCTTGAGATTATTCCAAGCTGCCAGACAGGAACTGCTCGGATTATTCTGGAAGTGAAAGAGGGAGTCAGAGAAGTTACCCTGAGCATATATCCGGATGAGGACGAGAGCAGCTTTGATGCAATCACGGTGGACTTGCCATGAAAACGATTGATGGAGATATTAAGACGGGGAAGTTTGCACCGGTGTATTTGCTGTACGGGGAAGAAGCTTATCTGAAGAAGCAATATAAGGAAAAGCTGAAACGCGCCCTGGTTCCGGAGGGAGACACTATGAACCTCTCTTATTTTGAGGGAAAGGATATCCGGCCGGGGGAGATTATTGATCTGGCGGAAACCATGCCCTTTTTTGCGGAACGGCGGCTGATCCTTATGGAGAACTCCGGGGTATTCAAGAGCGCCAGCGAGGAACTGGCGGAATATATGAAGGCAATCTCGCCCACCGCCTGCTTTGTGTTTGTGGAGGAGGAAGTGGATAAGCGGGGGAAGATGTTTAAAAATGTCAAAGCGTCAGGGCGTGTGGTGGAATTCTCCCGGCAAAACGAGCAGATTTTGACACAGTGGATACTGGGGAGGCTGAGAAAGGAGCACAAGAATATCACTCAGTCTGTCATGCAGCAATTCTTAAATTCAGTGGGCACGGATATGGAGTACATTGACAAGGAATTGGAAAAGCTGCTTTGCTACTGTATGGATAAAGAGGTGATTGAAGCCGCGGACGTGGCGGCAGTGTGCGTAGAGCAGACCACCAACAAGATTTTTGACATGGTGAATTCCATTGCGGAGAAGAATCAGAAGAAGGCGCTGGATCTCTATTATGATCTTCTGGCGCTAAAGGAGCCTCCTATGCGCATCCTTTTTCTGATCGCCAGGCAGTTTCAGATTCTGCTGCAGGTCAAAGAACTGAGCGGGAAAGGGTACGACAACAAGTTTATTGCAACGAAAGCTGGTGTTCCGGAATTTGCCGTCCGAAGAAACCAGGGACAAGCCAGAAGCTTTACCAGGGAACAGCTGCGCAGAGCGGTATCGGACTGCGTGGAGACGGAGGAGGCCGTAAAAACCGGGAATCTGGGCGATCGGATGGGTGTGGAGCTGTTGATCGTGAAATACAGTGGGTAAATGCTGGTTTAGCGAAACAAGACCTGGGTTAATTTGCGGCGAAGGGGACGCCC
>CABQGZ010000801.1 GCA_902463835.1 uncultured Lachnospiraceae bacterium | reverse complement strand
AAAATGTGATTAAATGTGAGTAAGTGTGTTAAATACATAACAATGTGTTTGGCATGGCAATTAAAGTAGTAGATTGAAAGGAGTCTTAAAATGATTTACACACAGGAAGTTCAACACATGTGTCCGGTAGCAAAAGGTGCAAAGCACGAGCCGGCTCCAATTCCAGAAGAAGGAAAATGGGTACATTCGAAAAAGATCGAAGATATCTCCGGCTTTACACACGGAGTAGGCTGGTGTGCTCCTCAGCAGGGCGCCTGCAAGCTGTCCCTGAACGTGAAGAACGGTATCATCGAGGAGGCGCTGGTGGAGACCATCGGATGTTCCGGTATGACCCATTCCGCAGCTATGGCAGCTGAGATTCTTCAGGGCAAGACGATTCTGGAGGCGCTGAATACGGACCTTGTCTGTGACGCAATCAATACAGCAATGAGAGAACTGTTCTTACAGATCGTTTACGGACGTACACAGAGCGCGTTCTCAGACGACGGACTGGCAATCGGAGCAGGTCTGGAGGATCTTGGCAAGGGGCTTCGTTCTCAGGTTGGTACCATGTATGCAACCAAGGAGAAGGGCGTGCGCTATCTGGAGATGGCCGAGGGCTATGTAACCGGTATTGCACTGGACGAGGACAACGAAGTCATTGGATATCAGTTCGTTTCTCTTGGAAAAATGACGGACTTCATTAAAAAAGGCGATGATCCCAACACCGCATGGGAAAAAGCAAAGGGTCAGTACGGCCGCGTAGACGACGCTGCGAAGATCATCGATCCAAGACAAGAGTAATGAAAGGAGATCAGTAGAAATGGCATTATTTGAATCATATGAAAGAAGAATTGACCAGATCAATTCTGTTTTAAACAGTTATGGAATCAGCTCCATCGAGGAAGCTGAGAAGATCACAAAGGACGCTGGTCTGGACGTGTACGAGCAGGTGAAGAAGATTCAGCCTATCTGCTTTGAAAACGCATGCTGGGCTTACATTGTGGGCGCAGCTATCGCCATCAAGAAGGGATGCCGTCGTGCAGCTGACGCTGCGGCAGCCATCGGAGAAGGCCTTCAGGCATTCTGTATTCCGGGTTCTGTTGCAGACCACCGGAAGGTAGGTCTTGGACATGGTAACCTTGGCAAGATGCTTCTGGAGGAGGAGACCGAGTGCTTCTGCTTCCTGGCAGGTCATGAGTCCTTCGCAGCAGCAGAGGGCGCTATCGGTATCGCAGAGAAGGCCAACAAGGTTCGCCAGAAACCGCTGCGCGTAATTCTGAACGGACTTGGCAAGGACGCCGCTCAGATCATCTCCCGTATCAACGGATTCACCTTCGTTGAGACAAAGTACGACTACAAGGAAGCAAAGCTGAATGTGGTATATGAGAAAGCATACTCCAACGGACTGCGGGCTACCGTAAAATGCTACGGCGCAGACGATGTGCAGGAGGGCGTTGCTATCATGCATCATGAGAACGTGGGCGTGTCCATCACCGGCAACTCCACCAACCCCACCCGTTTCCAGCATCCGGTGGCAGGTACCTACAAGAAGGAATGCATCGAGCTTGGCAAAAAATACTTCTCCGTTGCATCCGGCGGCGGTACAGGACGTACCCTTCACCCGGATAACATGGCAGCAGGCCCCGCTTCCTACGGTATGACCGATACCCTTGGACGTATGCACTCCGACGCACAGTTCGCAGGCTCCTCCTCCGTACCGGCTCACGTTGAGATGATGGGCCTGATCGGCATGGGCAACAACCCTATGGTTGGTGCTACCGTGGCTGTTGCGGTTAGCGTACAGCAGGCTGCAGACGCAGGCAAGTTCTAAGACAGCTTAAAATGAAAATTGGCCGAAAGGCAGATGAATACCGCAACCTTAAAGGGGGGCGGTATTTTTTTAGAGAAATATCTCATTACAGTTTCGGCAAAACAAGCAAAAAATGCCGTAACTGTAATATTGACATTCTAATGAAAATGTACTACAATGAAATAACAGTTTTGGCAAAAATAATTAGAAATGCCAAAACTGCAAAGAAAGAAGGTGCGTTGTAATGAAGATTGAAAACATAATTGAGATGTTGGAACCAGATACAATTATAAGTAGAGAAGAATATGAGAATATGGTACGACAGATAAATCCCAGACTTAGTGAGAGGACGATCTTTTGGCAACTGGCAAAGCTTCAGGATATGGGGGTTTTGCAGAAAATAGGTCAGAACACATTTCATGTAAGAAATAGTGAAAGTCAAAAAAGAGAGTATTTTTATAGATATTCCAAGGAAATGTGTGACATAGTGGATCTGGTAAAAGAAGAATATCCGCTGGTGAATTTTCAGGTTTGGGAATTTGTGCAATTAAATGAATTTGTGAATCATCAGATAGGAAAGAATGTTTTTTTTATTGAGGTGGAACATAATTTGGAGGAAAGTATATTTAACAGATTGAAAGAATATAGTTCGAGAATATTGATCTGCCCAAAAGAAGATATGTTTTACAATTATTTTGAAGAAAACATGATAGTTATACAA
>CABQGZ010000800.1 GCA_902463835.1 uncultured Lachnospiraceae bacterium | reverse complement strand
AAAGCAAACCTGCTGCAGCTTTCTTCCAAATTTGCTTTCCAGCTTTCATTTATTTTCTTCGCCTCCCACTTTTTCCATTATTATCTGTACTTCTCCAGATCCGTCTGTTTCGCAGAATAACTCCAGTTTTCAAAGGTGGCTTCCTGTTCCGCATAGAACCCGGGTCTTATGCTGCCCCAGCCATTGGTAAGGTTCGCTGCTTCTTCACCGGCGATTGCACACAGGTATGTTCCGTTTATGTACATCTTGTATTCCCCATTTACATGAGCCACTGCCAGGTGCACCTTGCCTTTCAAAACTTCCTGGTTGGCCGCCAGCCATTCATTGGTACTGTTTTCTGTACCTGGCCAGTAGTCCTTTCCATTCACCCGAAGCTGCCATCTATGACCGCTGTAATCTCCATAGGGCTCCGGGGTAGTACGAAGAATCTCAAACTTTACATTCTGCGCAAAGTCGCTTCCGTTGTACAATGCGAAACCAACTGAAGGCCACTGCCAATCCGCTATAATCTGAACATCTGCCTCCAATACCCATTCATCCACGTTCTTCACATCCGCAGGTGTTTCCAATACTCCGGTATTGTACCAGCCATAGGTTCCTCTGTAGAGTAATTTATCCGACTCAAACACAAAATCTGCCGTATCTCCGCCCCATTGGTTCTTATATTTTGCAGACTGGAGCTTAACGCCAACCAGACTGTCCGCATATCCGGAAATGTCCGTGGAATAGTTCCAATCAACGAAGGTAACTTCTCTCTCTGCAAACAGGTTCAGTCTTCTCGTACCGTCCCCGATCGCGTCCTGGATAGAGCCGCCATTCAATGCTTCTGTCTCGGATATCTTAAATGTCAGTTCGCCGTTGAAGTATGCGTAATAATATCCGTCTTTGTATACAAGGGCCATCTTCAGCGTTCCGTCCTTGAAGGGCGTCGTGCGCAGCCAGCTTCCCTCCTCAAAGGTGGTCAGCCGCTCGATGTTGCCGTATTCCGCCCAGGGCCATCTCTTCAGCCAGTACTGGTACACGCCTGCACCGGTGTCATAGCGAAGGTTAAAGTACAGATAGTTCTCGCCGCCGGTCTCGATCCGGAAGCCTACGGATGGATAATCCGCAGTTGTCATATCCTTGATCTCCGCTTCCAGTACAAAGGGTGTTCCCTGTTCCACACTGCCCATATAGGCTCTGTTGTCTGCGATGCTGGCAGGTGTTGTATAATATCCCGTCTTATAATCGTAGGTGTATACCCCCGTCTGCACAATGATGAGAGGTCTGCAGAGAATCAGATCTGCTCCGCTTACTACTCCGCCTTCCACAACCACCTTAGCCACATTGGACATCAGCTTATCTGTCTTCGCTGATATATAGTAAATACCCCGGGCCAGATTGGCCGTAAAGTTCCCATTTGCGTCCGGGATAACGGTCTGTGCCGTCTGCCCGTTTTCGTTGGTGATGATAACTTCCACTGTTGTGAAATCCACAGCGCCGACTGCACTTACCTTACCGGATACTGCACTGGCTCTTGAGACCGTTACGCTGTGATCTCCTGTCACTACAAAGCTTGCCACTGCCATTCCATTCTCAATCGTCGTTTCCACAGCCGCACCATCCACCAGGAAATGAAGCTCCTGTCCCTGGCTTACCGGCATGGACACGGTTGCCGTCTCTCTGAGATATACCGTGCCATCCTCACGTGTCTCGCCGTTTACACTGACAGACACGCCCTCTGCAGCCGTTATCTTTCTTCCGATATAGCTTCCGATATCCGTTTTGTCAACGGAATGTTTCCTCTCCACAAAAGTAATTTTACGTTCTGCAAAAAGTCCCAGCTTCACATCGCCTGCTCCCAGGGAATCCTTGATGGATATCTCACCGGAAAGCATCATATTCTCGTCAACTGTCAGCGCCAGAGCACCGTTCACATAGACGAAATAGTATCCGTTGTGGTACACAAGACTCAGCTTCATGTCACCGCTGCCGTCTGCCCCAAAAGGCGTGTTATCCTTCAGCGCCTCCAGATCAGAAAACCACTTTACAAACTCTTTGCCGTTGGCATTTCCGATACGCAGGGCATAGACATTCGGGTTGGCGTCCGTATTCCGGATGACAGAGAACCGCACATAATGATCTTTATCCGCTCCCACGATAAGTCCCGTGGATGGCCATGTTTCCGTATCCATATCCCGCACGGTTGCCTCCAGCAGGAAGGATTCGCCCTTCTTTACCGCAAATTCTTCCAGATAACCGCCGTTTGCCACACTGTTGTGATCTGTAACCTGATACTGTCCTGTCACAGGGTCATACACAAAGGGGCTGTGGATCCATTCCATTTTCGGCATGTTGCCCAGGTACTTGGAGACATCCGCAGAATGATTCCAATTCACAAAGGTAATCTTGCGCTCCGCAAAAAGTCCTAGCTTCACGTTTCCTGTTCCCAGAGAATCCTTGATGGAAATCTCGCCGGAAAGCAGCTCTTTTTCCCCAAAGGTCGTTGCCAGTACACCGTTGACAAATACATAGT
>CABQGZ010000799.1 GCA_902463835.1 uncultured Lachnospiraceae bacterium | reverse complement strand
AAACCGAAGATAGCGGCAATACCCACGCCATAGAGAATGTTTAAGCCAGTGGTCCACGGTGTCATTTTCTGCTCAAACTTCGTATTGACATCCCTTGATTTTTTGAAGTTTTCCGTTAATTCGTCAGATTTTTCTCCGAGCAGATTGTAACTTTTGATAACCCCAATTCCTTCAGCAAAAGACAAGACCGCATCCGTCAAATTCTCGCTTTGGTTTTGACGCCCGACAGCCTCCTTGAAGGAAACCTTATTCATATATTTTGCAACCAGTGATGCCAGCAAGGTAATGATTACCGCAATCAGCCCAAGTCTCCAATCCAGTACGAACATAAAAACAGCTAAAACCAAAGTAGACAGCATATAGCTCATCATGTTGCCAATGGTACTCATAGAAACTTCCTCAATGAATACCATATCCGTACTGAGAACAGAGCTGATTTTGCCAATATTCCCCGATGTAAAGTAACCCATCGGCATTTTTCTTAAATGATTTCCCAACTCCATCCGTTTATCAGCAAAGATCATAAATCCAGCGGCACTTTGCAGACGGTCGCTCAAATAGTGAACCACTGTCTGAACCACTACAACAGCTAATAATCCAAGTCCGACAAACAGACAGGTCTTTCCAGTCAGCGTATTATCAGCAAACCCGGCCAAGACAATAAACGCCATGAAGATCGGCATTTTGGAGAGAATGGACTCGACAAATGCACATAGAAATGCAGCCTGAATACGGCTTTTATACCTCCCGGAGAGGTTCAGGATTCTTGAAATCAATGCAAACATTTATCTTCCCTCCTTTGCAGTAGATACTTTCCACTCGGCGCTGTCCTGAGCCGCTTTCCACAACTTTTGGTATTCTGGGCAAGCTTGAATCAGCTCCTGATGTTTTCCGGTTGCCACCATCTTTCCGTGATCCATAACGCATATTTGATCTGCGTTCATTATAGCGGGAAGTTTGTGAGCGATAACTACCAAGGTTTTTCCCTTCACCAGCTCCGCAATAGCAGCCTCCATTTTTTCCTCATTTTCTGGATCAGCATAGGCCGTGGCCTCGTCAAGCACTACAATCGGGGCATCCTTCAATATTGCCCGCGCCAGGGAAATTCGCTGGCGCTGCCCCCCGGAAAGCATTTTCCCCGCATCGCCCGCCATGGAGTGAATACCTTGCGGCAGCTTTTCCAGAAACTCCATACACTGGGCTTTCTTCGCCGCCTGCATTACTTCCTCATCGGTAGCATCCAAACGTCCAAGACGGATATTTTCCAGCAGGGAGGTGTTAAACAGGTACTGATCCTGAGCCACATAGGAAATGCGGCTGTTCAATGCCTCCAGGCTCATATCACAAAGTTTCTGCCCGCCAATGGAAATGCTCCCTTTCTGCGGGTCATAGTAGTGGATCAACAGTTTTGCAAGGGTGCTCTTGCCAGAACCGGATTCACCAACCAGGGCAGTTTTTTGTCCTGCTTTTGCCACAAGGGTAATATCGTGGAGGACTTCGTTTTCCGCTATTATCGGTTTCCCATCTGGGCCAGGCTGTGTCGTCTGATACGCAAAGGAAACATGATCGTAAGAAATGTTAAAATCCTGTCCGTGGAAATCATCCTCAGCAGCTTGCAGCGGTGCCGCATTTAACATCTGTTCAAGTGCTGTGATCTTATAATTCAGATTCGGAATCGTCTCCATAAAGCCCAGTGCTTTCAGGAGAGGAATCCCAATGCTGAGGGAAAGGCAGAGGACTAAAATCAAATCAGGTAAAGTGCTTATGCCACAGAGAACAAACCATGCCCCAAGAGGCAAAGTCAGAATAACAGTGCAGGGCAGCAGACTTCCGTATATCGCCATCCAGGGCCAGGCGGCCTTATACCATGCCAAGGTATAATCCCGATAGTCCGTTACATCCTTGCGGAAGTTCTCGTAAGATTCACTCTCCCGGTTGAAAACCTTGACAACCTCCATACCATTGATGTACTCAATGATCGTGTTGTTCATTTTCTGTGCAGACTGATAGTAGGGACCCATGCGCTTCATTCCAACAGAGTACATAATGACCATGGAGAGCAGGCTGATCGGGATAGAGGCCAAAGACATAAGAGCCAGTTTCCAGTCCGCACAAAACATAGCAACATAAATCACCAGCGGGATCAGCAAATTTGCGATACCCTCCGGGACTGAATGAGCAAGGAGCAATTCCAAGCTGTCCACATCATCGACAAACAGCTTTTTGATTGTCCCTGTCCCTTTTTCCTCCACAATGCCAAGGGGAAGTTTCTCAAACTTCTCTTGCAGAGATACCCGCAGCCGGAACAATGTGTTATATGCTGCTTTATGAGAAATTGATAATCCCCATCCATATAAAACCGCCTGCAAAACAAGACAGATCAAAACCCCTATAACACGCAATAAAACAAATTCTGTCTCAACAGAATCGCCCATAACCAATGGTGAAATGACCTGATAGGCCAGCACAAAAGGCAGGACGCCCATAAGAACGCTGACCAGTACAACGACCGTGG
>CABQGZ010000798.1 GCA_902463835.1 uncultured Lachnospiraceae bacterium | reverse complement strand
CTATGTCGCTGCGGATTTTACGCATTGCATTTGCCGTGATCTTTGCCATATGAAATCCCTGCAAAAAGGAAAAGAACTGCGATACCAGATACAGACACACCAGCGCTGCAAGCAGCCAAAGAATGGTTTCCCAATAAAACACGCCGTCCCTGATACTGTCAAAGAGGGTCGTTGTGACTTTGCCGATCACAAACGGAGCCATAACGGTAAAAATAGTGCTGACAGAAGCAAACAGCAAAACGAAGAACAAACGCAGACGATGGGCTTTCAAATATCCGAAAAGTTGTTTGAATGTATGATTTTTCATATCAGATAGCCCCCTTTCCCAACTGTATTTCTGCAATCTCACGATAGAGAGGACAGGTATTTAGTAGCTCTTTATGCGTTCCCTGACCGACGATCATTCCGTCGTCAACTACTAAAATGCGGTCTGCGTCTAAAATCGTGCTTACTCGTTGTGCAACCATAATAATGGTGGCATTTCCCATTGTCGCCTTCAGGTTTTTTCGGAGAGTTTGGTCGGTTTTCATATCCAAAGCCGAAAAGCTGTCGTCAAAAACATAGATTTCAGGCTTTTTCATAATCGCTCTTGCAATCGCCATGCGTTGACGCTGACCGCCGGAAAGATTTGTTCCGCCCTGTGCGATCCTGTCATGATACCCGTTTTCTTTTTTCGTGATAAATTCCTCGGCACACGCAATTTGGGCTGCCGCCTTCCAATCCTGTTCGGTTCCATCCTCTTTTCCGAAATTCAGATTAGAAGCAATGTCGCCTGAAAACAAAACATTTTTCTGCGGTACATAGCCAATCAGAGAGCGGAGATCGTCTACTGCATATTCTTTAGCGTTTACGCCGTCAATCAAAACTTCTCCGAATAATGGATCGTACAAGCGTGGAATCAGTTTCAAGATACTGGATTTGCCTCGTCCCGTTCCGCCGATAATGGCAGTAATTTCTCCGGGATGCGTTTCAAAACTAATATCTTTCAAAATCGGTTCCGGCGCTCCGGGGTATGCAAAAGTCACATGACGGAATTCTACTGTAGAACGTAGATGGCGCTCCTCCAAAGGAAATGATCCATCCTGAATACTTGTTTCCGTATTAAGTACCTCTGCAATACGCCCTGCACAGGCATATGCGGTGGGAAACATCATAATCACAAGGGCGAGCATCATAACCGACATCAGCACCATACTGATATACTGGCTGTTCGCTACCAGCGATCCGACCTCCATTGCGCCTGTTTCTACATAATGTGCGCCAAGACCTAAAACTGCCGCTGTAGTTACGCCAAAAATCACATTGATAACAGGCAATAAAAGGCTTGTAATTCGCCCCGATGTCATCGATACCCCCGCATAATCGGTATTGGCTTCACCAAAACGATGGCTCTCGGCCTTTTGTTTATTGAAAGCACGAATGACACGAACGCCCTCAAGAGATTCCAAAAACAACTGATTGATCCTGTCAAGTTTCTGTCTGAGCTTTATGGAATAGCGGGACGCAAACAAGATAACAATGCCACACCCAACTAACAGCACCGGAATTGCAACGGTGAGAACGGAACTGACCTGTCCGCCGGTGGCAGCGGAAAAAATCAAGCCTGCTATCGCCATCATAGGTGCGAGAATGCCAATACGCAAAAGCATAGTAAGGAAATTCTGAACATTTGTAATATCCGAAGTGCTTCGAGTCACTAAGCTGGCTGTACCAAACTTATCAAGTTCGGCGGCAGAAAAGCTTTGCACTTTTTCAAATACCTGTCCACGAAGTGTTGCTGAAAAATCCGTGGAAATACGGGAAGCGATTCGCACAGATAGGAAGTTGACAATACAGGCAAGTGCCGTAACACCCGCCATCACAGCGGCGAGTATGAAAATTGTGCTTTTTGAGGAATCGGTTACCCCGCTGTTAATCATTTGGGCAAGGAGCGATGGCAATATCATTTCTGCAACCGCTGCAAACAAAACCAGTACGGACAACAGCATAATCTGTCGTCCTTTCAATTTTACCTTTGAAAAAATAGTTTTCATAAAAATGCCTCCTCTATCATACCGCCGGACGGATCCCTGACATCCGAAACATCAGTTTTCCTAAAGCGTACTGCTGTAAATCCATATATTCCTGTAAAGATACCGTGCCGCCGAAGTTCAGAATTTCCATATTGCCGCTGTGCCCGGTGATAAAAATATCCGAGGAAGTGAAACTGTTTTTGAAATAAAATTTCCTTCTGGCAATCCGCTGTTCTTTGTTTTGGGCGCTGTCGTCAAGCCTTTCAATTAAAAGAACGATTTTTTTGTCAGGAAAGCGCCTGCATACCTCTTGCAGTATTTTACTTCCTGTTCCACGGCTGCGAATTTTCCCGGATACCGCCAAATAATCCACCATAATCATATCTTTGTATGGGATCACCATAATGAAGCCTTGTAAAATCCCATTTTCCATAGCCGTCAGCAGCTGCGCTTTTCCCTTTTTTACAGAATGCCGTACTGCGAAAAAGGGCTTTCGTTCGGACTTAGGG
>CABQGZ010000797.1 GCA_902463835.1 uncultured Lachnospiraceae bacterium | reverse complement strand
ATGCTGGCGGGAGAAAAGGCTCTGGCCTTTTACCTGCCGTGGTTCAGTCTGGGACTTGCAGGTTATGCCGCACGGACGCTTCTTTACAATATGGCATTATCCGTGTCCCATAAGGCGACTTTTTCCATTCTTAAGACCATCCGGCAGAAGATACTGGAGAAGCTGCCGAAGTTCCCTCTTGGGACGGTTATGGATATGTCCAGCGGGAAAATGAAGCAGATCATTGTGGATCAGGTGGACGGCATGGAAACGACGCTGGCGCATCTGTTTCCGGAAATGACTGCGAATCCTGATCTATCTGTTTATCTTGGACTGGCGCATGGCGCTTTTGTCCCTTGTCACCATACCTGTAGGCATGGCGTTCATGATGGCAGTCATGGGGAGCTACAGCAGGGATTATGAAGGGGCGGTAAAGACCACACAGGAAATGAGCGGGACGGTTGTGGAATACATAAACGGCATTGAGGTCATTAAAGCGTTCAACCAGGGGAAATCGTCTTATGCAAAATTTACAGACAAGGTAACGGCGAATGCGGCTTACTACTATAACTGGATGAAGAAGTGCCAGTTCGGGATGTCCATGTCCTACGCCTTCGTACCAGCCACACTGGTTACAGTGCTACCCGTAGGCTGG
Organism: uncultured Lachnospiraceae bacterium; assembly: GCA_902463835.1. Taxonomy (GTDB): domain Bacteria; phylum Bacillota; class Clostridia; order Lachnospirales; family Lachnospiraceae; genus 14-2. Next base: position 1,896 of record CABQGZ010000797.1, on the reverse strand, counting down.
CTGTTTTATAAGGCTGGCAGTCTTTCTGTGGAAACTTTTATTATGGTTATTATATTGTCCCTTGGAATTGCGGGCCCGCTGATAGCAGCCATGAATTTCGTGGATACCCTTGCACAGGTCGGCACGACAGTGGCGGCTGTGGATGAACTTTTGATGGCGGAGGAACAGCAGCATGGGGATAAAGAGGTTCTTATCAGAGACACAGATATTGAACTGTCCCAGGTTTCCTTCGGCTATCATGAGGATAAAAATATCCTGCGTGGCGTGAGCCTTTCCATCCCTGCGGGGAGCATGACGGCGCTGGTGGGTCCTTCCGGTTCCGGCAAATCTACGATTGCAAAACTCATTGCCGGTTTTTGGGATGTGAAGGATGGCATGGTGTCGATTGGCGGCGTGGATGAAAAGCAGATACCGTTAAAGCAGCTTTATGACAAAGTGGCGTTTGTTTCCCAGGACAATTACCTGTTTGACGAGAGTGTGCGCGAGAATATCCGTATGGGAAGGTTATCCGCTACGGACAGGGAAGTGGAAGCGGCTGCCAAAGCCGCAGGGTGCGACGCCTTTATCCGGAGGCTTGAAAAAGGGTATGAAACAAATGTAGGCGGAGGCGGTGCACACCTTTCCGGAGGGGAGCGACAGAGGATCGCCATCGCAAGGGCAATGCTTAAAGGTGCCCCTATCGTTATACTGGACGAGGCGACCGCCTATATCGACCCGGAAAACGAGGCGGTTATCCAAAAAGCGATTGCAAAGCTGGTACAGGGTAAAACGGTAATTGTGATTGCCCACAGGCTTTCCACAATAAAAGATGCGGACAAAATTGTGGTTGTGGAGGACGGACAGATTGAAGCTGTTGGAAAACATGAAGATTTAAGAAAAACCTGCCCGCTGTATGAATCCATGTGGCAGGCGCATATAGGTGCAAAGGACGGTGACGTGGCATGATAGAGACATTCAGAAAAATATGGAAGTTTGCCGGGGTGGAACGGCCGAACATAGGAAAATCCGCAGCGGTTAATTTCTTAAACGCAGTATTCCATATGCTTGAGGTGAGTGCAATATATTTTGTAATTGTGGCTCTGACGCAGGGAGAGACGGGAAACCATGCAGCGTGGACGGCGCTGGCGCTTATGGCAGTCAGTATCCTTGGCAATGCCGCAACAAACAGCCAGTCAAAACAGCAGCAGACACACGCAGGATATTTCATGGCAGCGAATGAAAGGATTAAGATCGGAAACCTCTTAAAAGGCGTACCGATGGGATTTTTCAATGAAAACAGTCTTGGCGAGGTGACAGGCGTCTGCACTACGGTGCTTGGGAACATTGAACAGATGGTTCCCATGACACTGGTGAATATCATGAGCGGAGTGATCGGCACCATTGTATTTACGGTCATGATCCTTCTATTTGAATGGCGTGTGGGCCTGATTGCGGCAGCAGGTATTCTTGTATATTTCCTGGTGGTATCTTCCATGGAGAAGAAGTCTGCGGCGATTGCGCCGAATGCACAGAAATCGCAGACGGCGCTCACATCGGCAGTGCTGGAATATGTGCAGGGGATGAGCGTGGTTAAGTCCTTTAACCTGAGCGGGAAGGGTGATAAGCGGCTGCAGGATGCTTTGGAATTTAACCGGAAGAGCAACCTTGACATGGAAAAGCTGATGACGCCGTACACTATGCTGCAGGAACTGGTGCTTCAGATTGCGGGGATTGCAATGATGGCAGTATCGGTAATCTGCTGGGCGGATGGTACGATATCCCTTGCAAATGCGCTGATGTGTATCGTGATGTCCTTTCTTGTGTTCGGGCAGATTAAGCTGTTCGGCATGGGCATTTCCATGCTGCGTCTGACTTCCGAAAGCATTGACCGTACCATGCAGACGGAGGAAATGGAAC
>CABQGZ010000796.1 GCA_902463835.1 uncultured Lachnospiraceae bacterium | reverse complement strand
TGTTCAATCAGCGCACGAACTGCATTTATCGAAAGCTGCATGAGCTTGTCCACTCCGGCGATTACGGAGAGATCCGGCGGACAAACTGGATAATCACAAACTGGTATCGTCCGCAGAGCTATTACGACTCCGGTGCATGGCGCGCGACATGGGCTGGCGAGGGAGGCGGCGTATTGCTGAATCAATGCCCGCATCAACTCGATCTTTGGCAGTGGATCTGCGGTATGCCGGTCAAAGTGGATACCAAAATGCACTTTGGTAAGTGGCATACGATTGAAGTTGAAGATGACGTTTCAACATACGTTGAATACGGAAACGGTGCAACCGGCGTATTCATTACATCTACCGGTGACGCAAAGGGTACAAACCGTTTTGAGATCCAGATGGATCGCGCGAAGTTTATCGTTGAAAACGACAAACTCTTTGTTGATGAATATGAAATCTCTGAGCAGGAGTTTTCAAGAACAAACACCAAGCCCTTCGGCTGTGTTAGCAGTACATTCCGCGAGGTGGAGACAGACGGTAAAAACCCGCAGCATGTAGGCGTACTGAATGCGTTTGCAAATGCCATTCTCCACGGCGGCAGGCTGATCGCGGATGGAACGGAAGGCATCAACGGTCTTATGCTTTCAAATGCAATGCATCTCTCCGCATTTTTGAACCAGGAGGTCAATATCCCATTCGACGAGGAGCTATACTACAACGAACTTATGAAGCGTATAGCAGCCTCACAGGTAAAACAAGTATCTGCCAGCGTTTTTGCAGATACAGCAGGTAGTTACAGTGGAACTGAAAATTAGGATATGCAAACAATAAATACAGCAGTTATTGGCATTGGGAATATCGGCTCGGCCCATGTCAAGTGCCTGCTGGAGGGCCGCGTACCGAATCTACGATTAACCGCAGTTTGTGACAGCGATCGCAGGAAAACGACTGCTTTTTTATCACTGCACCCAAATATTCTCACCTTTACAGACTATCAAGATTTGCTGCGTTCCAGCTGTGCATCTGCTGTGATTATTGCTGTACCGCACCCAATGCATGCAGAAATCGCACAGGCAGCCCTTTCGGCTGGATATCATGTTCAATTGGAAAAGCCCGTTGATGTGTGTGTTTCAAAAGCATTGCAGCTTAATTCTGTAGCAGCAAAATGTGATCGTGTGTTTTCCATCATGTTCAACCAACGAACAAATCCGCTGTTTCAGCGAGCTCGGCAGATCGTTCGCAGCGGAGATCTTGGCGATTTGCAGCGCACGATTTGGATCGTAACCAATTGGTATCGAACACAGCATTATTACGATTCCGGTGAGTGGCGTGCGACATGGCGCGGCGAAGGAGGTGGTGTCCTCCTCAATCAAGCACCACATAATCTGGATATCTGGCAATGGATATGCGGGATGCCGGTTTCTGTTCGTGCCAGCTGTGAATACGGCAAGTATCACAGAATAGAAGTTGAAGATGAAGCTACGATTTTTACAAAATACGAGAACGGCGCAACAGGTGTATTTATTACATCCACAGGTGAGTATCCTGGTACAAATAGACTTGAAATCGTTGGAACACGTGGAAAAATCGTGCTGGAAAGCGGTATGCTGAAATGGTGGCAAAGCGATACGGATGTAAATGATGTTATTCAAAACAGCAATATATCCTCTCCTGAGTCACCACTACAGCTATTCGAGTTACGTCAGAACACACCTGATCGCGCACATCAGGGCATTTTGCAAAACTTTGCAAATGCAATTACACAAGGAGAACCGCTGATTGCACCGGGCGAAGAAGGGATTCATGAACTAATGCTGTCAAATGCAGCGTACCTGTCATCAGCGCAAGGCGGAGCACCTGTTAGCTTGCCAGTTGATGCTGATGCGTTTGATGCGTTTCTTTCCGCGCGGGTGAAAGGCTCAAGTCTGCATTGCATGGCAGACGGAGAATACGCTGCGAGCGATTATCAAAAGCGCTGGCAAGTAACGTGGTGAGTTTTTCTGCCAGCAAAGCATTCGATTTTCGGTATTTTCCTCAAAGCAAATTCTTACACGCGCACAAGTTTACATTTCGTCATGCGCAGTTCATGGCATAAAAAACAAACAGATATGAGGTGTTCTTTTGCAATATGGTAAAAAGGTCTGGATCTTTCCGGACGCAGAGCTCCCGCCCGCCGGCGTGAACGCGATCCCCGGACACGAATCCATCATTGTCACAAACACCGCCGACCAGACAGCGCATCTGACGTTCACGCTTCTGTACGAAGACCGGGAGCTGGTATCCTTTCATACGGAGGTCGCGGCAAGGCGCGTGCGCTGCCTGCGCACGAACCGCGAAGCGGACTTCGGCGCATATACTGCGCACGAGGGCGAGCAGTACGCCATCGTGCTGGAAAGTGATGTTCCCGTCGTGGCGCAGTACGGCCGAGCTGAGCCGAGAGCCGTGAGCTTTTATACAACGCCGGGCTACTGTGAGCGAGCCGGAATTATCAAAAATACGAAAAGAGGTACATAACATGGCAAGAATCTGCATTCCCGATCATGAGTAT
>CABQGZ010000795.1 GCA_902463835.1 uncultured Lachnospiraceae bacterium | reverse complement strand
ATACTCCGGGTGGGCGTAATCTTCCGGGACATGATGACCTGTCCCTCCTCCGGCGTCACGTCCAGCTTCAAAAGCTGCTCCCTCTGATACTCATTTTCCACGCCAAAGATCAGTTCTACCAGGGCATACTCCGCATTTTCCCGCAGCATCTCCTTAGGCACCTTTTCCCCCAGCGCCAGATTCAGGGAACCGATGATGATGGATTTGCCGGCGCCTGTCTCCCCAGACAGGATATTCAGCCCCTTTCCGAACTCCACCTCCGCTTCCTCAATCAGTGCAAGATTTTTCACATGTAAGCTTTCTAACATATCTTCTCCTTGTCTCCTTTTCTATTATATCCTTCCCAATTCTGCTCATAATCTGTTGGCCACGGCACCTACACATTTCAGCACGTGCCCTTCGCAAAGACACCTGATTCGCTCTTTCTGCCAACTATAGCTCAGCTGTTTCTACTATCTTACGCAGCCGCTCCATCAGACTCACCGTGTCCTCCACCGTGCGCACCGCGCACATAATGGTGTCATCCCCTGCAATACTGCCCACAATCTCGTGACAATCCATGTGATCCAAAGCTGCAGCCACAGCCATAGCCATACCGGAGACTGTCTTGATCACAAGGATATTCTGTGCCATATCCATGGAGACGAATCCATCCCGAAACACTCTGGTGTACTTTTCCAGCATGTGAGTGTGATCCTCATTCACCACAGCATACTTCTGTCTTCCGCCCCCTCTGGATACCTTGGTGAGACGAAGCTCCCGGATATCGCGCGACACGGTGGCCTGAGTCACCGGAAAACCAGCCTGAAGCAGGCGTTCAGACAATTCTTCCTGTGTCTCTATCTCATACTTTTTCACCAGTTCCAATATCTTTGCATGTCTGTTCGATTTCATGGTTCTACTCCTTTTCAACTACACTCCTGCATCTTCTTGCGCAATATTTCCAGAAAGCTTCGTTTGCTTAATTTTAAAATCGGTATATGCAGCTTCGCTCTGCGGATCACAATCCGGTCTCCTACGCCAAGCCGGAAGGACTGATCTCCGTCAAAGCTCACCTCCGCCTCCTCATCCCGCTCCATGCGTCTTGTTCCGATCTCCACCACAATCTCGTCCTCAGCTCCCAACACGATACTCTTGGAATTCAGGGTGTGAGGACTGATGGGGGTGATCACCATCAGCTCTGCTTTGGGATCTACAATGGGCCCCCCCGCAGACAGATTGTAAGCCGTGGAGCCTGTAGGCGTTGCGATGATCACACCGTCCGCGCTGTATGTATTCAGATATTGGCCGTTGACATAGATGATAAGATTCACCACCTGCAGCCCGCCATAGCGGTGTATGACGATGTCGTTCAGCGCCAGGCCCGGTGTGGTGCGTTCCCCATTCTGAATGCAGTAGCCACTCAAAAGCATCCGGTTCTCCACCATATAGTTGTCCAGCATCAACTGGTCAATGGCTCCAAAGACCGTATCGCTGTCCAGTTCACACAGATAACCGGTATGCCCACGATTGACGCCGATAACAGGGATTGTTGTCTCCACCAGATCCCTGGCCGCCCGTATCAGCGTGCCATCTCCGCCGATGCAGAGCACACATTCCGTATTATCCGGGATTTCCTCCGGCATCAGATTCCGATAGCCGTCCGCTCCAGCTCCGCTGTTTAACCCATAACCACAGGTTCCTCCAAGGCCAATGATATACTCCTGCACCTTCCTTGTCAGCTTCAGTTCCTTATCCTTCTGTTGGTTTGTCACAATATAAAAATGCTTCATGCTCTGGCCAGTGTCTCATGAGCCTGCGTTACCACCTGGCCGATGTCCACTGTATCCTCCTTCACGGAATCGCTTCCTTTTTGTATATATACAAGATATTCAATATTTCCCTCCGGTCCCTTGATGGGAGAGAATTCCAGATTTTTCACAAAAAATCCCTGTTCCCTGGCAAAGGAAAGAACCTTCTCGATCACTTCCCGGTGAACTGCCGGATCCCGAACCACGCCCTTCTTCCCTACCTTCTCCCTGCCGGCTTCAAACTGAGGCTTAATCAGACATACCATCTCTCCTGTGGGACCAAGCAGCTCCTTCGCAGGTCCAAGCACCTTTGTCAGCGAGATAAAGGACACATCCACGGAAGCAAAATCCAACTGATCCGCAATATCCCCGGGCGTCACATACCGGATGTTCGTCTTTTCCATACAGACCACCCGCGCATCCTGCCGAAGCTTCCATGCGAACTGTCCGTACCCTACGTCCACGGCATATACCTTTTTGGCTCCATTCTGCAGCATACAATCTGTAAATCCGCCGGTGGAGGCCCCGATATCCATGCAAATTTTTCCCTCCAGGGAAATATGAAAATTCGCCATGGCTTTCTCCAGCTTCAGACCACCCCGGCTCACATACTTTAAGGTACTTCCCCGAACCTCGATGGCCGCCGCGTCCTCATCAAAGGTAGTACCCGCCTTATCCTCCCGTTCACCGTCCACAAAGACAATTCCCTCCATGATCATAGTCTTGGCTTTCTCCCGGGAGGG
>CABQGZ010000794.1 GCA_902463835.1 uncultured Lachnospiraceae bacterium | reverse complement strand
TGAAATTACAGAGTAATGCGACGGATACGGTACGGCGGTATGCGGATGCTTTTATCTCCAAGCTGTCCAGCGAACTGGAAAACAACAATTCCGCTATGGAATCTACGGTTCTGACCACCAGTTACCGGTCTATGTTCGAGCAGACCGGTATGGAATGGGTCGAGCAATCCGGCAGTCTGCAAAATACTTACCGGCTGCTCAATAAGTTGTCCATCAACCGGTACAATTATTATGTTTATGAAAACCTTCAGGACCGGTTCCTGGAGCTCACCGCCGTGACCCTGCCTTTTTCGGAGTACCGCCAGATCCGCGGTGAGCTCAAGAGGCTGTCGAAGGAGCCGGTGGTCTGCGGACGGTACGTCCTCCATGAAATGCCGGGTGGACGGCGAGTAATCCTATGTATGTGGGTGAACGACTCCTTTGTGTGCGGTGCCTGGATCACGGAGGAGAATTTCTTGTCCGGGCTGGTTCATTACAGCGACAACAACATTGCCGAGTTCTCGCTGCAGAAATACGGCGAGATGGGTCAAAGTTCCCGGGAGAAACGGGTAACGTATGAGCTGACCGATGTCAATGCTGATTTCTGTATTCAGATGCAGATCGATTCGGATCGGGACATCATGTGGGTGATTCTGTTCCAGGTCATGCAGATGCTCCTGCTGATAATCGGTATGGTGATTCTGCTGTTGTCTGTCAGCGCGGTACGCAAAAACCTTCTGGAGCCCATTCAGAATTTGACAGGAATCCTGAGCAAGTACAGCAAAAATACAACATCCTATAAGGACGTGAACGGTGCGGTTATCAACGCACTGGACGATACCTATGACGTGTTGTCTCAGTTGAGTGATCAAATGGAAGCGCTCTCTGTCCGGCTGTATGAGGCGGAGCTGGAAAAACGGCAGCTGAATATCAATTTCCGCAATCTGCAGATCCGTCCGCATTTCCTTGTGAACAATCTGACGACGATTTACGACATGGCCCAGCTTGGGCAGACGGATAAAATCATGAATCTGACAGTGGTCCTGTCCAACTATTACCGCTATGTGCTGCGGGACTGCATGGATATGGTTCCGCTGTGGCAGGAGCTGCGCCACATGGACAGCATTATCCGGATCAATCAGGAGTGGAATGGCAACAGCGTCCATGTGGAGTACAGTATCGCGGAGGATGTCCGCAGTATTTTAATTCCGGTACTGCTGGTGAGCACCTTCCTGGAGAACTCTCTGAAGCACGCGGCAAACAGTGAGCACGGCTTGAACATCACGGTATTCGGCGCGTGCAGGCAGGAAGGGGAGAAGCCATTCCTGTTCCTGCGACTCCGGGACGACGGGGGCGGATATCCCCAGGAGCTGCTGGACTATCTTCAATCCGGCAAGCTGATCCCGGAGGTAGACGGCAAGCATATTGGCATCAACAACGCAATCCAGCGGATTCGTCTGATCTATGGTGATGCGGCAAAGATCACCCTGTCCAATCATTCCGACGGCGCACAGGTGGAAATCTGGATTCCCATGTGAGGCAAGCAAAATGAAACTATTGATTGTAGATGACAATAAATATGTTGTGGAAGGCGTGTCGCGGAGGCTCGATTGGAATGCCTATGGTATCGATGAGGTGTTTGGCTGTTACAACGTATCCGACGCGAAACGGCTGCTGTCTGAGCACGCGATAGACTTCGTCATTTCGGATATCGAAATGCCAGGGCAGGATGGCTTTGCTTTGCTGGAGTGGATCCGGCAGCGGGACAGTGAGATTGAGGTCATGCTGCTGACCAGCTATCCGGATTTCAGGTATGCCCAAAAGGCTGTGGGCTACAAGGTGTCCAAATATCTGCTCAAGCCTCTGGATACCGGGGAGTTGGAGACCGCCGTCCGGGAGATCGTGCAGCAGCATCAGATTCGGGAAAAGAAAAAGCAGCTCATGGAATACGGCAGCCAATGGATTTCCCAGCAGAGCAACGCGAAAGCTACATTTTGGAACAACCTGCTGCGGGAGCTGGCGCCGGACGGCGGGGAACATCTGGACACGGAAAGCCCTGATGCCGGGGTGCCCTACCAATCTAAGGAAAAGCTGACCACTGTGCTTATCTTCCTGAACACCGGTGCGGAGGTCTGGCAGGATGAAATGCTCCGCTTTCTGTGCGATAACACATTAGGGGAACTTTCCGAAAGGAAGCGGCAGAATTTTGAGTCCATATACTGCGTCCAAACAGGCCAGCTTTTGGCCGTCTTCCGGGCAGGGGAGAGCGAGGTGCCGGAGCTGGAGCAGCTGATGCGGGAATTCGCGGAGTTTATCAAGTCCTACTTCCTGTTCGACATCCGTTACCATATTCTGGAGCCCTGTACGGTGAACCAACTGAAGGGAACGGTTGGCGCGATCATCCATATTTCCGGGAATACCGTGAATCAGGAAGCCAGTCGGTTCATTGAACTTCAGGAGCATACCCAGGTCAAGCCGGACTATCAGCCCCCGGACACACAGGCTTGGAAGCAGATGCTCCAAGAGGGAGATATCATTCGGTTTCAAAATGCCTTGACG
>CABQGZ010000793.1 GCA_902463835.1 uncultured Lachnospiraceae bacterium | reverse complement strand
ATCAAATGATATAGGGGGAGGGGTCGTAAATATCACACCCCCTCCCCTATCGCGGCGGTCTTCTAAAATTCCCCGGGGGAGGATTTTTGGGAGACAAACTGACAGTGTTCTCTGTGGAACAGCTCTGAAAGTGATAATAGCCGTGCATAACTCACTGAAAAGTTCCATCAGCATTTTATTATCGGGCTTCTGAGACCATCTCGGAGCCCGTTTTCTATGTTTAGGAGGGTCCTATGAACTGTAACAGTAACGTAAATGAGCAGTTTCGTAAATCTGTACTGGTATCAGTTGATGATGTTGGTCAGACTATCGACACAGCAAATGAAGAATCACTTCTTTTAGGGCAGGTCGTGTATCAAAGTGGTACAGCACTTGAACTATTAGAGTCTTATCACAGAATCAAACGGAAAGGTCTCTATCGAGCGGATGCATCAGTTGTGTTTGTTCCAAAGGATGATGGCATCATCACAGTGCGAATGCTACTTAGTGGACATCTGCTTCCATCGTCTCAGGCACGTCTTGATGTAGAGAAGAACAAATATTATACAATCCCCTCTTGCGTACCTGCATTTGATCGAATCTTCAGTTTGGAGCTTACGCCGAAACTTGAATTAACAATTGCCGGTGTTCCCGGTATCGTAGTTCGCACAATGCTCAGCACAACAAAGCTCGCCTGACTTTATAGAAAGGAGACAGTGAATGAGTAAAGCAAAAACACCGGACTCTTCCAGTTCTCCTCGGAAGATCAGACCGGCTATTTCGCCAGAGGCTCGCGATAATCAGTTGATTGCACTGGCTTACAATCTGGTAGAGAAACGTCTTCTGGAAGGTACTGCATCTTCACAGGAGACCACACATTTTCTGAAACTCGGCTCTGCTAGGGAACGCAAAGAGCTAGAGATTCTTGAATTGCAGAAAGAGCTGATTGCGGCAAAGACAAAGAACCTAGACTCGATGCAGGAGCTGAAAGCACTTTATGCTGATGCAATGGCTGCAATGTCTGATTATCAAGGCAGGAGGTCTGATGGTAATGAATAAATGTTATTCAGAGCTGATTCAGCTTCCAACCTTTCAGGAACGGTTCGATTATCTCGTTATCGGAAACGGCGTTGGATATACAAACTTCGGATGGCGTCGTTATCTGAATCAAGCCCTTTACCATTCACCTGAATGGAAGCAATTTCGTGACCGGATTATTATTCGAGATAACGGGCGGGATCTGGCTTGTGAAGGTTACGAGATTTTTGAGCCAATCATTATTCATCATTTGAATCCGATCACATACGATAACATCTTAAATCGAGATCCGTGCATCTTTGCAATGGAGAATGTAGTTTGTGTTCGTGATCGGACACATAAGGCAATTCACTATGGCGATGCATCATTACTGGTGGATCTTCCACCGGCGAGAAAACCAAATGATACTTGTCCGTGGAAGAAATAACAGTAAAGGAGGATAACATGCAGGATAGCATTCTTGTGACTATTCGAAAATTGGTTTGCGGCGATCCATATGCAAATCACTTTGATGCTGATTTACTTGTTCATATTAATGCTTGCTTTTCCATCTTAAGTCAGTTGGGTGTTGGTCCAGAAAAAGGTTTTGTTGTAACAGATGAAACACAGAACTGGAGTGATTATACTGCTGACAGTACGGTGCTAAATTTGGTGAAGACCTACATTACATTAAAGGTACGCTTGATCTTCGATCCTCCGCTGACGAGCTCGGTTTTGGAGGCCATGAATAAAGAGATTAGCCAATTGGAATGGCGATTGAATGTTGCTGTTGATCCTGTCAAACTTACAACTACATCAAAGACTACAGCACGCCGTCGTTCACATAAGACAAATTAAGAGAGGTGAGAAATCAAAATGGATAGTTACCTTGCCCATCATGGGATCATCGGTATGAAATGGGGAGTCCGGCGATACCAGAATAAAGATGGGACTCTGACCAATGCTGGAAAGAAACGATATTCGATGGATGATGTTGGAAGTGATTCTCAGAATTCCAGTACAGGCAAGAAAACCGATACATCCAGTAAGAGTGTCAATGAGATGAGCGATGACGAACTTCGCTCCAGACTGAATCGCATCAACATGGAAGATCAGTATAATGCGGCGATGGCGAAACGGAATCCGCAAAAGAATCAGCGAGTCAGCAAACTCGTGAATGATCTTGCTGAGCAGGCTGTCCGTAATTTTGCCCAGAAAGGTATTGAAAAATTGGTAAAGAAAGTATTTGACGAAAAAGAGTCTGATACGATTACCAAATACAATACTGCAGATCTGAGTAAGGTTGGCGATAAGGCGCTGGCTGCTATGCTGAAACGAGCATCGACTGAAAGTGCCTTGAGACGCTATCAGACTCAGCCATATGAACCGCCGAAAAAAGAGTCGTAAGTATGGCTCTATCTAATACTGCAACCCCGATTTATTACGGTCAGTTTCGCGATGCTGTTCTGCGCGGCGAGATTCCCGTATGTCGGGAAGTCGCGATGGAGATGAACCGCATTGACGACCTGATTGCAAATCCGGGTGTTTATT
>CABQGZ010000792.1 GCA_902463835.1 uncultured Lachnospiraceae bacterium | reverse complement strand
AATAAAGTATATGCTGTGCACCAGCATGCCCAGGAAATTGACATTGTTATAGACAATTTTGGGAAACACATCCGCATAGTTAGCGAACATCACCTTAAGAGGAAGACGTATCGTATCCGCGTTCACCACATCCAGCGCATATTCTGTTCCTTCTTTGAAAGAATTCATCAACATCCACAGGAATGGCAGCACCAGACTTACGGCGTAAACCAGGAGAATGATAAACACAATCGTAAACCCTGCGCGCTCCCCCCCTGTTCTTTTCATGACAAGCGTATCTTTTTCTTTTATTCTCTTTTTCATCAATATTCCACCGCCTCAATCTTTTCACTTAAGTGTCTTACGAACAGAATCAACGGGAGCGTCAGACAGGTAAATACCAGTCCCGTGGCCGAGACGATATTGTAGGCGCCGCTGGCCGCCGTCCCCCGATAGGTATTGATAAATATCCAATAGTTCAGTGTTGAAGTCTCATACGCACCACCCGTCATCAGAAGGATCGGTCCACTGGCATTGAACAGACCGGTAAGCGTAAACAGCATCTGCATGGACAGCACCGGCATAATCAGCGGAATGATCAGAGAGAAGAATTCCCGGATCGGTCCGCAGCCATCCAGTTTGGCGGCCTCAATCACCTCCGTAGGAATGCGCGCCATAGCTCCGCTCATCAGCAGCATGATGGAAGAAAAGCCTGTCCAGAAGCAGAAAAACAATACGGTAGCAGTGGCTGTCTTCGGGTCGGAGAGAAGTCCGGTTTCCGGAATGTTGACCCCAAAACTTGCCAGAGGTCCCCAGGGCTTGATCACCTCTTTGAAGGATGTGATCATCACCACCGATGGAATGATTGCCGGCAGAAAGATGGCGATACGAAAAAAACGGTATCCTTTGATCTTCTTGTAGATAAAGTAAGCAATCAGCGTTCCCAGCGGAAGAATCACGAAGACATTCAATCCGAAGTATAAAAATGTGTTCCGGACCGATATACCGATCTCGCTGTTGGGCGCTGTCAAGTCATTCCAAAACGATACGAAATTCCGTAAGGTCCATTCTCCCGAGGGCGTCTGAAACGCCATAAGTATCATATCCAGATTGGCGTATAACCAGAACACCAGCCAACTGCAGATAGGAATGATCAGCATTGACACGATAAATATCGTCTGACTGCGATTCTTTTTCTTCTGCCTGCTCGTTATATTTTGTTTCATTCCCTCTCTCACTCCTTCTCTTTCAGTTCAATCATCTTGTATCTGCCCACATCCAGCCAGCTGCTTTGGTTCAGGTGCTCGTAAGGCGGGGCAAACTGGTACGTGAACTGATTTCCCGCCGTCCGGCTGCTGTTCACAAACATGTACCAGACCCGGCCGGTCTTACTGTGGCGGAATCGACTGATTACCGCATGATCCCGGTATTTTTCCCTAAAGCTTTTCAGGTATTCATCATATCCTTCCGCGTACAGCTGGGTTCCTCCATATGACTTTTCATAATGATATACCTCTTCCAGATCAAGCTTCGGAATCAGTTCTCCAAGATCCGCCATAAATTCCCGGTTGACCTTCCGCATATCGAAATAGGAGGGCTGTTTCTCATTGTAGATATCAATGGGACTGTCTCCAAACCGATCCGCATTGTCATAGAGCATAAACCACTGTACCCCTTTTACCCCATGGGCCAGGGCTGTCGACAGCTGCCAGCGCATATCCGCCAGAGTCGGCTGCTTGAAGGACCAATGTCCCGTGCACAGCAGTGAAGTCCACAGCGGAATATCCGCTTCCCTTGCAATCTGATAGTAGGTGTTCAGATTATCAAAATATCCATTGGTGTCCGTCTCCGGCTCCCGCAGATTCATGGCTCCGTAACAGTCATAGGCCATGCACCTCATGCCACTTCGCTTCGCGAATCCGGTGTACAGCTTGTCGATTTCCCCGCCGGGAACACCCACCAGATCCACATAGTCCTTGGATCGCCACATAGGATAAAAGTTCACGAAGGCCGGAATGGGGGAATACTTTCCCACAATCTTCACCGCCTTCTCCGCCAAAGGAATCGTGTCCTTACCTGGCTCATCGCTGACGAAAAATGCTGCCGCCGCAGGGTGATGTCCGAACTCCTCCACCGACCGGAGTACCTCCTGCTCATAGGCCTCCTCACTCATCTCCATGAGACGGTGGCAATGAATCCTGTCGTCGTACAGGATCACCTTAAGTCCCTTATCCTGGCATTCATCCAGCAGCTCTGTCATCTCCGCCGTCCTGTTCTCACCGGTGTGATAGATGAAGGACAGAACAACATTAAATCCTGCATCTTTCCACATCTGCACACTCTCGACTGTATCCTGGCTGCCGAAGGAACGGTACCCCCAGAAGCTCAGCGCAAGCTTGTCCGTAATAAATTGCTGCATAGTCTCCTCCTGTTGCATAAAAACATGTCAAAACCATTTGTTTTACTCGTCATTTCTGCATATGTTTTTCCATGATTTGTAAGGCATGATTTGTTTATTATTTCTTATCAATATTCTAACACCCGTAATGGGTAAGATACAATATTGGTA
>CABQGZ010000791.1 GCA_902463835.1 uncultured Lachnospiraceae bacterium | reverse complement strand
CGTTCTTTCTTCAAATGATCGAAAAGCAAAAATCCGCAGGAAAGAATCAGTCAGTGCAAGCCCACAAAGCTAAGATTACCGTTGGGAAGCACCGTATCAATGAAATCGACCGTTTGATTGCCAAGCTCTAGGAGGATAACTTTTGCGGGAAGCTGTCAGATAAGCGATATGGTGCCAGAAGATCATAGATGAAATCAAAGGATGCATACATCGGCACACCTATCCTCTGCCTTGGCAGATTCGGCAGCACCGGTTTTCACCGCAGGCAGCAAGAAGGCGCAGTAATAAATAGGATTCATAACGGATAAAAAGACGGCATTTTACATTTTCCATAAATACTCATATTGTAGTAACAGGAGCTTGTATCCATCAAGCGTTGTTGACCCGGCAGATGCCCGTGCATTGTCAAGAATTGATATCTCAGAAGAAGGAGTGGTTACCGTATGGACTATCAGTCGATTTATCAGAGCAAAAAGAAAAGCCCCGAAAAGCTGCTGGAGCTTATCCGGGACAGGGATTACATTTTCGTGGCGCAGGCCGCTGCGGAACCGGCTGCCATTCTGTCCCACATGCAGCACCTGAAGAACACCGGTGTAAAGGATGTGATCCTGCAAACATGCCTTCCCATCCAGAATTATCCTGTTTTCCACGATCATGAGATGGACGGCATCCTGTTCCATAATGGCTGGTTTTTCAATGCCAACCTCCGCAAGGCTCAAAAGGAGCGCCTTGTCAGCGACATTCCCCAACATTCCACCAGCGCGCTGCGCAAGACGCTGGATCGTTTGACGTATGAGGGGCGGCGGCCGGTCGTTATGGCCACAGTGGCACCTATGGACGAGCACGGCTATTTGTCTTTGTCCATCAGTGCTATCTATGAGATGGATCTGGTAAAGCGTGGCGCTTTCGTGCTGCTGGAGGTAAACCCTAATTTTCCCCGTACCTTCGGTGACACCATGATCCACATCTCTCAGGTGGATGCGCTGGTGGAGTCGGACCGCCCTATTCCCGCCGTCAATCCCGCCCCCTACACGGAGTTGGATGCCACCATTGGCAAATATGTGGCCTCGCTTGTTGAGGACGGCTCCACCATTCAGTTGGGTATCGGCAACATTCCCAACGCCGTGGCCAATGAGTTGAAAGCCAAAAAGCATCTGGGGATTCATACAGAGATGTTTACAGAAACCATGGTCGACCTGATTGAGTGCGGCGCTGTGGACAATTCCCGGAAGGGCTTCTGCGATGGATACAGCGTTGCCTCCTTTACCATGGGCAGCCAGCGGTTGTACGACTTCCTTCACAACAATCCGACCGTTCTGTTTAAGTCCTGCACATTCAGCAACGATCCCTGGACCATCGCAAAGAACAACAAATTTGTATCCATCAACGCAACGCTGGAAATCGATCTGACGGGGCAGTGCTGTTCGGAATCCGTGGGACACGTCCAGTTTTCCGGCAGCGGCGGCCAGGCCGAGACCGTTCAGGGTTCCCAGATGTCACCGGGCGGAAAGTCTATTCTTGCCATGCACGCAACGTATACCGATCGCGAGGGCAAGCTTCGCTCCAAGATTGTTCCCTTCCTGGCAAAGGGGGCCGTTGTTACCACCTCACGCAACGATGTGGACTATGTGGTAACGGAATACGGCATTGCGTGGCTCCGCGGCTTAAACGTAAAACACCGCGTTCAGGAGCTGGTAAAGATTGCTCATCCAGATTTCCGCCAGTGGCTGCTGGATGAGGCGGAAAAGAATGAAATCTGGTAATTGGCAAAATACGAAAGAAAGAGAGACGAAAAAAATGGATATTTCAAAGAAAAAAACGCTGATCTTGGTGCTAATCTCCATTTTGTGGCTGGCCTGTATCATTCTGGGCACCACGGGGAAATTTGTCCTGGGCATGGTGGTCGCGGTTCCTCTGATTGGGCTTCACTTTTTGCTGGGCGTGGCAAAAAAGGGTATTGTGTCCAAAAAATTCCTGCTGTACCCAATCTTGATCTGGACGGCTCTGTATATCGTCGCGTTCATTCTGTGCGGTGTATATGCCGATAAGTTTGCCGGTATGATGCCTGCCTTCACAGTGCTGGGTCTTCATCCTTCCTTTGCTCCGGTGCTGCTGCTTTACTGGATCGGCGGCCTTCTAACGCTGAGTCTGGGCTTCTATCTTCTGCAGGATGAATGGCTGTCTCAGGAGGATTGGGAAGAATTCTGCCAAAAGGCAAAAAAGATCAAGGAGGGAAAATAAATGGCAACCAGTAGTGTGATTTTGATTTTTGCCTTCTGCGGCCTTATGATTGCTGCATCCTTTGGTATCGGCCTGTGGTCAAAGAAAAAGGCCACCACCACGCAGGCGTATTTTGGCGGAACGGCAATGTTTGGCCCGATCGCCGTGGGTCTGTCCAGCATGGCAGGCGTTGCCTCCGCCTTTGCACTGGTAGGCGTCCCGGGCCTGATCTATAATTCCGGAAACGCCATGGCCTTTTGGATGCTGGGTAGCGCCGCCTTTGCTGCCAGCTATATCATTCTGGGCAAAAAGGTTCGCGCCATGGCGGA
>CABQGZ010000790.1 GCA_902463835.1 uncultured Lachnospiraceae bacterium | reverse complement strand
GCCGAATCCTGCGTCACAGCTGATAAAAAGGTGCGTAGGAAGAGAAGAGCATCCACCTGTTGCCAAATTGTGGAAAATAAATTATAATGAAGAAAAATCTCGAAGTAAAGCGAAGAGATTTTTCGCTACCCAAACGGAATAAAAAGGAGAAACCAATGAATATACAGAAGAAATTATGTGGTATAATGGCAGGTTTTCTGTGCATAATCCTATGCGGAACCTTTCCGGTTCAGGCGCAGGGATATTGGCCGGCCGGCCCGAATGTGGAAGCAGTATCTGCCGTGGTGATGGAGGCCTCCACCGGAGCCATACTATACGAGAAGAATCCTCATGAACAATTGTATCCGGCCAGTATCACCAAGATTATGACAACACTCCTGGCGCTGGAGAACAGCGACCTGCAGGAGGAGGTAACCTTTTCCTATGAATCCGTACATAATATTGATCGGAACAGTACCCATATCTCCCGCGATACAGGGGAGATTATGACCATGGAGCAGTGCCTTTATGCTGTCATGCTGGGATCCGCCAACGAGTGCGCCTACGCAGTGGCCGAACATACCGGGAAGGGCTACGATAATTTTGTGGCCATGATGAATGAAAAGGCGGCCAGCCTGGGCTGCACGGACACCCATTTCAATAATCCCCACGGCCTGACGGATCCGGAGCACTACACCAGCGCCTACGATATGGCGTTGATCTCACAGGCAGCTCTGGAAAATGAGACCTTTCGGCTGATCACAGGTTCAAAGCGCTACACAATTCCCCGGACCAATAAACACCCCAACGAGGAGACGCCGCTGGTGAATCACCATAAGATGCTTACCAGCTATCAGGGGGAACAGCAGTATCTCTACAAAGACTGTATCGGAGGCAAGACCGGCTATACGGATCTGGCCAGAAATACCCTGGTGACCTTTGCGGAGCGTGACGGTATGACCTTGATCTGTGTGGTCATGAAGGACAGTGTTGCGGGTCAGTATACGGACAGCAAAGCTTTGATGGACTACTGTTTTTCCAACTTTTCCATGTGGAATGTATCGGAGCATGAGTCCGCCTATATGGTGAAGGGAACAGCAAATGGAGAGATATTTGGAACAGAGGGAAGCTTTGTGGAGCTGGATGAGGAGGATCAGATTGTTTTGCCTAAGAACGCTCTTTTTACAGATGCGTCCTACAAGGCTGTGACAGCAAAAGGAGAGGAGCAGGTGGTGGCGGCGCTTCAGTATACGTATGACGGACATGTTGTGGGAAAAGCAAGGCTGAAGCTTGTGGCGCCAGAGGTAGAACCCTATGCCTTCGAAAAAACGAGCGGAAAGGATAAGGGTTCATTTTTGGAAGTAAACTTAAAGTATATACTCCTTGGTGTGTTGACTCTGGTTCTGCTGGCCGCCATCATATTTGGAATACATTATTTTGCCAATAATTTCTATGTAATACGACACAATAGAACGATACGAAGGAATCGAAAGAAACGGTTTAAGACCGATCGAAAAAGGAACCGGAGGAGTAATCTTCACTGGTAATCTTACATCAACCCCGCCAGGATTACGCTGGCGACGGTGCCGATTAGTGTGGTAAAAAGAGCGCCAGCCAGTGTGTAGCGGCTTTTGCGCACATGGGCGGCCATAAAGTAGACGCTCATGGTGTAAAAAATAGTCTCCGTGCAGCTCATGGTGATGGAGGCAATGGTACCCAAGGTGGAATCCGGTCCGTACTCCTTGTAGATGTCGATGAGAAGCCCTGTGGCTGCGGAGGAGGAAAACATTTTTATAATGGAAATGGGCACCAGCTGAGAGGGATAGTGGAGCCACAGGAAAAAGCTGGCGGTAATACCAGAGAGGAAGTCCAAAAAGCCGGAGGCCCGCAGCACGCCCACCGCCACCATCAGACCGATCAGGGTGGGCATGATGCCGATGACTGTATGAAAACCGTCGGCGGCGCCCTTGATGAAATCATCGTAGATATTTTGTTTTTTACTAAGTCCCATCGCCACAATGTAGAAGATCAGCAAGGGAATAATGGCGTCGGATAAAAAAAGAAGCATTTTCATAGTGGATTGTCTTTTTCATGATTCCTGCGGGGCATAAGAATCATGGCTCCAATACTACCGTCTTTCTTTTAATATATGGTATTCGGCCTGTCTGATATGACCGCTTATAAAAAAAGTGGATTTCTAAGTTGAGAAAGCGAGGGACATTACGTCCTTCGCTTTCTCAGATCCATCACCTTACAAAATATCACAGCAGCCACTGTACTCACCATCGTCGCAACGATTGCCGGCCCCACAATGGCGGTGGGGTTCACGCTGCCGTACTGTCCCCGGTAGGCGATGATGTTCACCGGAATCAGCTGCAGAGAAGAAATGTTTAGGATGAGGAATGTGCACATCTCATTGCTGGCGCATCCGGCTGAGGGCTTGCTGGTATCCTCCGGCAAAAAAACTCTGCCATGCCGCTCCTCCTCCAGTGCAGCCAGCTCCTCCATGGCTTTAAGCCCCGCCGGGGTGGCTGCCCAGCCCAGGCCGAAGATATTGGCGATCATGTTGGTGGCTATGTA
>CABQGZ010000789.1 GCA_902463835.1 uncultured Lachnospiraceae bacterium | reverse complement strand
CAGCATATCGAAAGCGTCGGCTACTGGCATATGGCGCACAGCTTTGTACGTGGGAACTGGAATCGCAGCGAGGACAGCTGCCCGATGATTCTGGCAAAGTGCTGCCACGACACCGATATTCTGACATGGCTGATCGGAAGCTCATGCAAGGCGGTCAGCAGCTTCGGTTCCCTTGCGCACTTCAACGCCGCGCACAAGCCGTCAGGTGCGCCGCCATACTGTCTGGACGGGTGTACGCATCGGGACGACTGCCCTTACTATGCGCCCCGGTTCTATTTGGAGCACCCGAGGGCTGTGTCTGACGGCTTTGTTTCCGTGGTCAGCCTTGATCCTTCACACGAGGCCGTGTTGAACGCTTTACAGCGCGGGCCGTATGGCCGGTGTGTCTACCAGTGCGATAACGATGTGGTGGACAATCAGGTCGTAAATCTGCTGTATGAAAACGGCGTCAGTGCCGCCATGACGATGTGCGCCTTTACCGAGCATTGTGAGCGTATCATCAATGTTATGGGGAGTCACGGTCAGATCCAAGGTAATATGGAGTCATCCACGCTGGAAATCAGCGATTTCGCCACCGGCAATCGAACAACACTGCATGTGCATACACCTGCAGGCGGACATAGCGGCAGCGACGCCGCCATGATGAGAGACTTCCTGCAGGCACTGCACAGTGGAGGAGGAAGCAAAACCAGCGCGGATGCTTCGGTGGAGAGTCACCTTATTGCGCTGGCCGCAGAGGAGAGCCGCCTAAATGGCGGAAAGGCCATTAACATGAATGAATGGAGGACAAAAAAGTAAGTATTTTGAAGATCGCGATACGTCCGCAGCACATCCCGACCTATGACGGTTCCAATCAGTCTACGCATCCTTCGGTGCTGCGCTTTGACGCTCCTTGGCATGGATACCTGTACTGGATGGCAATGACACCATACCCCTACAACAACGATGGGCTGGAGGATCCTTCTGTCCTGGTTTCCAACGATGCAGAAACATGGAGCGTCCCTGCAGGATTGACGAATCCGCTGACCCCCGCGCCGAAGCCCGGCCATAACTGTGATGTGGAGCTTGTCTATAATAAGGATTGCGATGAATTGTGGCTCTATTATGTGGAGGCGGACGATATTGTGCAGTCATGGGTCAAGCTCATGCGCTCTGCAGACGGCGTTCACTGGACAAAGCCGGAGATTGTACTCCATGATCCCGTTCAAAAATACAGCATCCTTTCCCCTTGCATCCAGCGTATGCAGGATGGCGAATGGCAGATGTGGTATGTGGACACCGGCAACACCGGCTATCAGAATCAGGCAAACAAGGTGCGCGTTCGTACCTCAAAGGACGGCCTCTGCTGGAGTGAGGAAGAAACCTGTGAGGATCTCCTTCAGCCGGGCTACCAGATTTGGCACCTGACCATTTGGCGTGATCCGGAAGACGATTCTCTGCACGCCATTTATCCGGCGTATCCGAACGGGACAAACTGTGACTACTGCAAACTGTTCTACGCAGTCAAGAAGGCGGGGCAGCCTTGGAAGACCTTCCCGAATCCTCTGATGGAGCAGGGCGAAGAAGGAAGCTGGGACGATTTTTGCCTGTATCGAACCGCATTTCTGCTGGATCAAGGAAAGGATACTCTCCGTGTTTGGTATGGCGGGAAGCGGAAATCCGATGCCGCATGGGGCATTGGGTATACCGAAGGTCAGTATAGCGCGATTTGTACTGCTCTGGAGAAATAAGCGGACTGTTTATGCGCCGTTTCGTCCGAGCCAATATCTGTTCCTCAAAGGAGGGCTGTATGAAAAATCCAACTCTTGTTATTTTGGCAGCTGGCATGGGCAGCCGCTTCGGCGGTCTCAAGCAGATCGAGCCAGTCGATCCTGGAGGCCATCTCATCATAGATTTTTCCCTGTTTGACGCATGGCGCGCCGGCTTTCGTAATGTGGTCTTTATCATCACCCATGAGATGGAACAGGAGTTTCGTAAGTGCATTGGAGATCGAATGGAGCGGTTCTTTCATGTCTCCTATGCTTACCAGGAGCTTGACCGGCTCCCGGAAGGGGTTTCCGTTCCTGCCGAGCGCACAAAGCCGTGGGGGACCGGACATGCGCTGGCTTGCTGCCGCGGTGTGATAAACGGACCGTTTGCCGTCATTAACGCGGACGATTTTTATGGCCGCACGGCTTTCACCGAAATATTTGATTTTTTGGCAAAGCAGACTGATGAGAGCAAATATGCGATGGTTGGGTACCTCCTGAAGAACACTGTGACGGAATTCGGCTCGGTTGCGCGTGGCGTGTGTCAAACCGAAAACGGCCTGCTCACAGGGATTACCGAGCGCACGAAGATCTTCAAAAAGGGAGCAGATGCCGAATACACGGAAGACGGCAACCACTTCATCACGCTGCCTGGTGACACGGTCGTTTCAATGAATCTGTGGGGCTTCTCCGCTAAAATTCTGGATGAGCTTTGGTTTCGTATGGGTGCGTTTCTGCGCGAGGCGATAAAAACAGATCCGCTCAAGTGCGAGTACTTCCTTCCGTTTGTTGTCAACGAGCAGCTTTCAGAC
>CABQGZ010000788.1 GCA_902463835.1 uncultured Lachnospiraceae bacterium | reverse complement strand
TTCGACCTTTTGCATAACACCCATGCCGGAGGTTGCCGCCACCGGGTAGCCCGACATCAGCCGAAGCAGAACCGCATTGGAAACTGCGGCCAGCAATATCTGTAATGCTGCCGGTGTTCCGATAGAATAAATATCCCGTTGTGTTTTCCATGCCACCCTTTTAGGAAATAGCGGGATCACCACAAGAGAGTCCCTGCGATGCCGCACTACATGGATCAGCAGGAAAATCAAAGATGCGGTATTGGAAAGGCAGGTGGAAAGTGCTGCGCCTGCAACGCCCATTTTCATCGGAAACATGAATATCGGGTCCATCACCATGTTCAGCACACCGCCAAGGGACATACCGATGCTTGAAATCCGTGCGTCTCCCTGCGCCCGAACAAAACTTGCCAAGACCATGTTCAGTACCGTTGGCAGACCGCCGATCACGACCGTCCAAAACAAATAGTCCTGTGCGTATGGAAGCGTACCTGCATCCACACCAAGAAACACAAGAAACCGTCGGTCAAACAGGAGACAGATCAGCGAATACGCAAGCGTGACGCTGCCGGATGCCCATAACGAGAAGGCCGCTACCGCACTGGTCTTTTCCCGCTCTCCGCTTCCGAGCATTCTCGAAACAAGGCTGCTGCCGCCAATGCCGAACAGGTTCGCAAGGGCGTTCATCAGCATAAAAATGGGATATGTGACTGTGACCGCCGCAACCTGATACGGGTCACCCGTCTGCCCGATATACCATGTATCCGCCATGTTGTAGACCAGCATGACAAGCTGGCTGATGACCGTGGGAATCACCAGTGTCATTGCCGCACGGCGAATCGGCATGGTTTCAAATAGCTCTGTTTTTTCTTCTACTGTTCGCTGCATGATTATTGTTCTCCGTGGATTTTCACGCTGTTGATCATTTTTGCATACTGGGGATCTTCATTCCTGCCGAACAGCGTAATGCCTTCGTCCAATCTGCTGATTGCAAGCATATCCTCGTCTGACAGCATAAAATCAAAAACAGACAGGTTTTGTTCCATGCGTTCACGGTGAACAGACTTTGCCAGCGGCACGATTCCTCGCTGAATGTTCCAGCGCAGGATCACCTGTGCCGGGCTTTTTCCATACTGTGCTCCAATCTGCCGCAGCGTTTCGTTCTGAAAAATCTGCTTCTTGCCCTCCGCAAAGGAAGCCCATGCCTCCATAACGATGCCCTGTTCCTGCAAGAAGCGGCGTGTATCCTCCTGCTGATAGAATGGATGGCACTCTACCTGATCGACAGCAGGCGTAATGCGGTTGTTCAAAGTCAAGTCCACAACTCGCGCCGGGTCGAAGTTGGAAAGACCGATCGCACGAATTTTCCCTGCGTCATAGGCTTCTTCCATTGCTCGCCAAGCACCGTAATAATCCCCAAAGGGACGGTGGATCAGGTACAGGTCGAGATAGTCTGTTTGCAGATTTCGCAAAGAATTATCGATCGCTTTCTTTGCCGCTTCATACCCGGCATCCTGTACCCACAGCTTGCTGGTAAGAAACAGTTCCTCTCTGGATACATTGCAACGCTGAATTGCTCGGCCTACTGCTGCCTCGTTTCCATATACCGCAGCAGTGTCGATCAACCGATAACCGGCGTGGACGGCATCCACGACACACTGCTCACATTGCGTCTGGTTTTGAATCTGAAATACACCGAATCCGGCAACCGGCATTTTTATACCGTTATTGAGTGTTATAGTCTCCATTTGATTTTCCTCCTTCATTTCAATGCCGCAGCAACATCCTGCAAAAAAGCGCGTATCGGCAAATGCTGCGGACAAAGTTTTTCGCATTTCCCACATTTCAGACATTCGGATGCCTTTCCATGGTTCTGCGTCAGATTGCTGTAATAGGTCTGAGTCGTAAGCCTCACCGCAGCCCCGGATCGTTTCATGTTATTATAAATAGCGAAGTAGTCCGGGATCGCAATTTTCTTAGGGCAGGTGTCCGTGCAATAGCGGCAGGCTGTGCAGGGAATCACTTCCGAAGCACGGATGATTTTTACCGCACGTTCCACCACCTGCCGTTCTTTTTCATCAAGGGGCTGGAAGTCTTTCATGTAGCTGATGTTATCCTCGACCTGCTGTTCATCGCTCATGCCGGAGAGCACCATCATCACATGAGAGGGAGATGCTGCAAAGCGAATGGCCCACGATGCAGTGGACAGGTCAGGGTGCGTTTCCTTGAAAAGCTGATTTGCGGTTTCCGGTATCTGGATCAGACTGCCACCCTTTACAGGCTCCATCACAATGACCGGCTTGTTGTGCTTCACGGCCACTTCATAGCAAAGACGAGATTCTACCGCAGGGTCGTTCCAATCCAGATAATTAAGCTGAATCTGCACATATTCCAGTTCAGGATGTGCAGTCAGAATTTCATCTAAAAGGGCAGCCTTATCATGGAAAGACAGCCCGATATGGCGGATTTTTCCCTCGGTTTTTTTTGCTTGAATAAACTCAAATGCGTGCATTTCTTCCGCTTGCTGATATGTTCGCCCATTCAGCCCGTGGAGCCAGTAATAATCCACATAGTCTACGCC
>CABQGZ010000787.1 GCA_902463835.1 uncultured Lachnospiraceae bacterium | reverse complement strand
CCTGTTCAATGCATTCTTTTGAAATACCCTTTTGATAAAGTTCCTGGAACAGTCGGCGGCTGCTCTTTGCCTTGCATCGATAATGAATATAATTACAGGCATAACGATAATCGTCTATATAATGATAGCTCTTTACATAGGCAACCGCCTCCTCTATGGTCGCCTGAGGATAATCATTCATCCGCAGCTTTTCCCGCAGCTGAGCTTCCGTGCGATCCTGCTTCTCCAGCAGATGCATGGCGCGCTTCTTCGCGCGTGGAATCAGAATATCCTTTAGAATACCCTGATATTGGGTGTCACTCAATTCCAGGCCGGGTGTCATTAAAAGACGCCCGGCTTCCTTTCTATAGAGGACAAGGGGCAAACCATTGTCAAATCTGACCTTTACTTTGCCCTTATCCATCTCTTCTATGCTGGTGATTATCATCGCGAGATTCCTCTCAATATATATAAAGAACGTCTATTCTTTTGCCTCACTTGCTGCAGTTTGGGATTCTTCTTTGGCCGATGCCTTGTCAGCACTCTGTGTCTTAACTGTACCGTCCTCCGCTGCCCCGTTTAAGTTATAATGTGCCCTTACCTTGCTCTCAATCTCATCGCGTATCAGCTCGTTCTCCTTCAGGTACTGCTTTGCATTCTCACGTCCCTGACCGATCTTATCTCCATTATACGCATACCATGCGCCGGATTTATTCACCACATTACATCCTGCTGCAAGATCTAAGATATCGCCTTCCCTGGAGATTCCCTGACCAAACATAATGTCAAATTCCGCCTCCTTAAAGGGCGGCGCTATCTTATTCTTCACCACCTTAATTCTAGTGTGATTGCCTACAACCTCCCCAGCCTGCTTTAAGGTCTCCACTTTTCTTACGTCCAGACGAATGGAAGCATAGAACTTCAGCGCTCGTCCGCCAGTGGTAGTCTCCGGACTTCCGAACATCACGCCTACCTTCTCACGCAGCTGATTGATAAAAATAACGGTACAGTTAAACTTACTGATCACCGCAGTCAGCTTCCGCAATGCCTGGGACATAAGTCGCGCCTGCAGACCTACATGGGTATCCCCCATATCACCGTCAATCTCTGCCTTTGGAACCAGAGCTGCCACGGAATCCACGATAATAATATCTACCGCGCCGGAACGCACCATCGCCTCTGTAATCTCAAGAGCCTGCTCTCCGTTATCCGGCTGAGATATGTACAGATTGTCAATATCCACACCGATATTCCTGGCATACACCGGATCCAACGCGTGTTCCGCGTCGATAAATCCTGCTATTCCGCCCTTTTTCTGCACCTCCGCCACCATGTGCAGTGCCACTGTCGTCTTACCGCTGGATTCCGGTCCGTAGACCTCTATAATTCTTCCCTTGGGAACACCGCCCAGTCCCAGTGCCAGATCCAGACTGAGACAGCCTGTGGGAACAGTCTCCACATTCATATTCGCTGTGGAATCTCCCAGCTTCATAATTGCGCCTTTTCCATAATCCTTTTCTATTTTGGATATCGCAGCATCCAATGCTTTCAGCTTATCTTCTTTTGCCATAGTGAATTCTCCTTTTACGAACCTATGTTCGTTTCTCTTATTCTAATATAGTATACTTTTTTCCAATTGTCAACTACTTTTTGGGAATTTACTGAAACTGGTGTATCTACCGAATTAAGTGTGATTCCAGGGCAATCCGCCCGGAGTAGCCTTATGTATGACAGAATGTCCCTTCCTGTCATACAAAAAGAACAGCTGTATCCAGCTGTTCTAATTATAATAGCTTTTCTCGCGAGCGTCAAGAAATTAATTTTTCAATTTCATCGATGGAATGGAATCCCACCTCTTTTTTGGCTGTCTGCCCATCCTTAATCATAACAAGGGTAGGAATACTCATAATACCGTACCGTCTGGCCAGTCCCGGCTGCTCGTCCACATTCACCTTGCCAAATACCGCTTTTCCAGCAAATTTTCCCGCCGCTTCCTCAAATACCGGCCCCTGCATCTGACATGGTCCGCACCAGGTTGCCCAGAAATCAAGTACCACCGGGAGCTTGCTTTTTAATACTTCCTTCTCAAAATTTTCCTCTGTTATCTTCAATTCT
This sequence comes from uncultured Lachnospiraceae bacterium, assembly GCA_902463835.1. Lineage (GTDB taxonomy): Bacteria > Bacillota > Clostridia > Lachnospirales > Lachnospiraceae > 14-2. The sequence continues at coordinate 466 of CABQGZ010000787.1, read as the reverse complement.
GCCATATTAATATCCTCCGTTCTTTAAGATAATCCTTGAATACGGTTAGTATATCATAGCTATCGCTAAAATAGTGCTAAATTTCATTAATATTACTTGTACTCTCCTGTAACAAATGCTAAATTACTAGTAGTAAAGATTATTTTGCCGTAATCTTTATTATCACAATCTTTACTTGGATAAAGGAAAAATACATTCCACGGAGGAACGCTTTATGAAATACGTAAAAAAAAGTACATCTTTTTTTAAAGCACACAATCTTGTTTTCGCAGTCTCACTCATGGTGGTAGCAACTGCAATATCCTATTTGTACCATCTTTATTTTCCAGATAACTCCGCAAACGTTGCACTGATTTATCTGATGGCGCTGGTTCTGATCGCACGCTGGACCGACGGATACTGGTATGGACTCATCTCCGCTGTTGTGGCTATCATATGCATCAACTACCTGTTTACATACCCGTAC
>CABQGZ010000786.1 GCA_902463835.1 uncultured Lachnospiraceae bacterium | reverse complement strand
TCAGCAAGAAGGAAGCCATCGACACCACCACGCCTACCGGCAAGTTTATGCTGACGGTGTTCGGCGCGGTGGCAGAACTGGAACGAGAGTATATCCTTCAGCGCCAACGGGAAGGCATCGCCATTGCCAAGGCTAACGGTGTCTATAAAGGGCGTAAGCCCATTCAACCGCCGGAACTTGAGAAAGTCATGGTTAAGTGCGGCGTGGGGAAATCACCGCTGCCGAGGCTATGCGGCAGATGGGGATGAGCAAGAGCACGTTTTATCGGAGGGTAAAAATGGCAAATTTGGATACTCCACCAAAAAACGACGAAAATATTCGTAAATCATTCTAGTTGACAATTTCAGGAATAGGATGATAACATTAAAGAAAGAAACAAGTCAAACGTTTTACATACTGCCTTGGAGGATTAATTCATGCGAACAACGATCCGCGACGTTGCAATGGCGGCTGGCTGTTCCATTACGGCGGTCTCATTGGTTCTGAACGGAAAGACTAGAAATATATCAGCCCAAACAGAAGCCAGAATATTGGATGCAGCCAAACAGCTCAACTACCATCCCAACAAGCTGGCGTCCCATCTGGTAACAAAAAAGTCAAACATCATTGGGCTGATCCTCCCAGACAACTGCAACCTGTTTTTCGGCATGGTGCTGAAAGCGGCGGAACACGAAGCGGATCAGGCCGGCTATCGGGTCATTTGCGGGAATTCCAACAACAGCATCAACAAGGATTGCGCGTATATCAACACGTTTATCGATTATTGTGTGGACGGGATACTGATTATCAAGTCAGACAGCCCCAAGCAGGAGGAAAATGAACAGCTGGCAGAGCTGATTCGGACGCTTCCCTCCCCGGTAGTGGCCATTGACCGTCAAATTGATGGGCTGGATGTGCCGACGTATACGGTTAACAACATGTACGGGGGATATACAGCCACGAAGCATCTGCTGGAAATGGGGCATCGACGGATCGGATACTACACATATCCGCTGCGCGTTTACACTGCGGCCCAGCGTCTGAAAGGATACAAGATGGCCTTGGCGGAATATGGCGTTCCGTATGATCCGGAGTTGGTATGCCAGTTGAGCAACGGCTTCAGTGGAAATCACAGAGCCGTAGGAGACTTCCGAAGAAAAGGCGTTACCGCCGTGTTTGCTCATAACGACACGCTGGCTTATGAGCTTTATAAGTTTGCCCAGATGGAGGGCGTACGCGTGCCGAGCGACATGTCCATCGTTGGATTTGACGATTTGGATTTCAGTACCATTATCACGCCGGGGCTGACGACGATACGGCAGCCGGTGGATGAGATGACACACGGTGCATTCCGGCGGCTGGTGGCGATGATCGAGGCCGGCGGGAAAGACCCTATGCGAGACAGCAACAGCATATATGAACCAAAACTTATCTGCCGCGATAGTGTGTGCAGGCTTTAAAAAGAAAAACGGCACGAGCGATCGGTATGCGAAAAGTGCATTCAGAACGCTTGTTGTGTAAATAGTAAAACGCTTTACTGTTCAAAAATGCTCTCTCGTTCGGTAACAGGAAAATGCATGGCTTGCGATTTCTGAACTGCCTGTGGAGATGCGGAAGTTTTTGATGGAGGAGTCTCCATTGAAATAGAAATTTTAAGAACAAAAAGGAGATGCACGAAATGAAAAAGACCTTTGCACTGATTATGGCGCTGGCGCTGACCATTACCTGTCTGGTTGGCTGCGGCAGCAAGGATGCCGGCTCCGAGGCTGGCGGCGCAACGACTCAGAATGCCTACGAGCGCATTATGGCCAATGGCTATATGACCGTCGGCATCGACCCTACCATTGAGAACATCATCTTCACGGAGGCCGGCGAAAGTGAACCTACTGGATTTATTCCCGATATGGTCCGCGATTTTGCAGAACAGCTGGGCGTTACCATTAAGTGGGAAGTGCTGGAGTGGTCCGCGATGCTGGCAGCCGTCAACACCGGCAAAGTGGATTTCATCGCAGCTAACATGAATATGCGTCTCGACCGTGAGGCCGCCATTGACTTCTCTGATCCCTGGCTGGTGGATTACTCCATGTGGATCGTGGATAAGGATTCCTCCTTCCAGAGTGTGGAAGATCTGAAGGCTCCCGGCGTCAAGTTCGGCATTGCATCCGGCTCTGTCTATGAGGCTATCATCAAGGAGCAGTTCCCCGATGCCGAGATCGTGGTGCTGCCTCTGGGTACTTGGCAGGAAGCCCTGAAGTCTGGCGTTATCGACGTTTCTATGGACGACAGCATCGTCTTTGCCGGGCCGATGAACTCCAACCCCGACCTGCGCCTGCTGCCTGAGCGCGGTGACGCGCAGCTCTACGGCTTTGCCTTCGCCAGCGGCGACAAGACTGTTGAAGTATTCAACCTCTACCTGACTAAGCTGAAGAGTTTTGGCGGCTATGCCGACCTGTATAAGCAGTGGATGGGCTTTGAATGGGAACCCAACATCTACGGTGTTGCCTATTAATCTGTGCGCAGTTGATCGAACAGCGCAGTAACTGACAAAACGCCTGCGGCGGGGGAGGCTTACCGCCTCCCCC
>CABQGZ010000785.1 GCA_902463835.1 uncultured Lachnospiraceae bacterium | reverse complement strand
GTCCTGAAGTTCGATTCCCTGGGGGCTTTGCGGCGTATTACAGACACAAACAATAATTCGATCCTGCTAAATTATTCCGGTTCAACGGCGGATAATCATTATCTTACCTCTGTTACTACCTCAAGCGGCGGAAAGATCTCGCTTATTTATAATGGGAACAGACTTGAAAAGATCGTAGATAACGCCGGAAGAGCAACCTTATACGCCTATTCCGGTAATAATCTGAGCAAAATCACATATCCCGACAAAATAACGGTCACATTTGCTTACAGCGGCAGCCTGCTTACGGATGTGGCTGGAAGCGACAATATAAAGCTGAAGTATGCATATAATGCCAATAAGCGTATTGTAAGAGCGGCAGCCTGCAGCACAGATGGGATAGAGGGATATTACAATACCTTTGCGTATGATCATAATCAGACGGTTGTAGGTGCGCCTCATAATCGCAGCTATACATATCAGTTTGATAATTTTGGCAGGGCAACCTGTATTTATGATAATGAGCAGAATATCTATTCCCAGACCTATACACAGACAACCTTCGGAAATAAGATATTTCAAAATAATAAGATCGCTCTGTCCTCAAGAGATTCCACCTACGTCAATAACCTTTTAAAAAATGCTACCTTTGTGTATTCATTAAATCAATGGTCGCAGAATAAGGGAACCGCCCAGTCAGAAATATCAGTTGTCGGATTCGGATTGCTTACAAGTAAAAGCATAAAGATATCCAATCCTGCAGCCGCTACAACTACAATTTCCCAGTCACCGACGATCAGTTCCGAATCCACCTATACCGTGTCGGGATATATGAAAACGGAGAACGTTGCGTCCGACGATCTGGGAGCAGGGATCCAGGTAGTGACCTCACAGAACAAGGTCTATTATTCGGAACTCCTTACTGGCACCGGCGAGAGCGGAGTGGAAAACGGGTATCAGCTTGTTTCAGTTACCTTCACGCTTGCACCAGGGGAAAGCTTGCGTGGAATATACGCCGGTCTGTTTCATGCCACCGGAACCGTATATGTTGATTCTGTCCAGCTGGAACAGGGAAATTCTGCAAACCCCATAAATCTGGTGTATAATTCGGGGTTTGAAAATAACGGCGGAGAGAACAGCCTGTCGGGCGAATATTACTCCAGCTTTGCCGTTGGAGCCGGTACTGGCGGATGTACAAGCAGCGCCGCTCACGAAGGGCGTTATTCAGCTAAGATCATTGGGTCTGCCAACGAAGGAAGATATATATCGCAAAAAATTGAGATCGGCGGGAAGAAGGGCGACGTATATTCCTTTGGCGGCTGGGCGCGTGCAGATGCAGTTCCCAACCATTCCACGTCGCCGGATGAATATGATTTCCGATTTGCGGCGTATATCAAATATACCGACGGAACAGACGAATGGTTTAAGATCGACCTGAACGAGCATGTAAATACATGGCAATATGCGATGCAGGTGTTCGTTGCGAAAAAGAATTATGAAAAGCTTGGCATATACTGCAGCTATAACAAGAACTGTAATACAGCATACTTCGATTCCCTTTTTCTGTATAAGGACTTTGCCCAAAGCTATTCTTATGACGACAAGGGCAATGTGATAAGCACAACGGATCTGACAAACCAGCAGGAGACGTTTGAATATAAAAATGATAACCTTGTGAATATGATCTCGCCCAAGGGAAGTTCCTACTTTTATTCGTATGACAGCAAGGATAATCTCACTTATGCCAAAGACGAAAATATGCAGTACTCCATCCGGTATGACTCCCATGGCAATCCGGTGGGAACTACCACTGCCGCACTGAATCCGGAGAGGTATCTGGAGACGGAGAGAGATTATGTTATCGTAAATCAGTATGATGGGAAAGCGCTTACCGTATCCACCGATGACAGTCAGCTGTATGTCAAGACGTCTGTTTTCAAAGAAAACAACAAGAGTTATCTGTGGAATATCCGAAAATTGTATGAGACGAGGCGTATCGCATTTACATGCGCATATTTTGGCGACACCCTCCGTTTGATACAGGACTATACGGCAACAAAAGAAATAGGAAAAAACCTGCGCATGATAAATTGTGGCGGCTATGGTCCCCATGAGACCTTTATTCCTGTGTATCATGAGGACGGAAGCTACAGCTTTGTGTTCGCATACAGTGATACGATAAATAAGGACTCTATCTGTCTGTCGGCAAGTGATTCTTCGCATGTCCAGATTCAAAAATATGATGGGGATGATAAAAAGCAAAGATGGTATTTTTATGATGCAAAGAGCTATTTATCTGTAAATGCAGATACTACAGGAAGTTCAAACAAGCTGCTGAGTGAATACGAGCCTGCGGAAAGCCTGGAAAGCGGAGAGGGCTATTACCTGATCAATGCGGGAAGCGGAAGGGCGGCATATCTGGAAAACACATCTGCGTTTTACCAGCCAATCCGTACCGGCCTTGCCACAACAAACCTTACGCATGCCGTCTGGTTTTTGGACAAGGACAGATACAGTAACAGCTACAGTATCCGGAATATCGATAAATTAATAGATGATACCGGAGAGCATGATATCTATAT
>CABQGZ010000784.1 GCA_902463835.1 uncultured Lachnospiraceae bacterium | reverse complement strand
TTCCTCGATGGTGTACTCCATGGGATTGTATTCATTCAGCACCCGGATTGAGATCTCATTTTTCTTCTTCCGAGAATTCTCCCCCTGCGAAACCACGAGACTTCCTTCTATGCTGACATAGCGGTAGCCATCCGCGCTGGCTCTTCCATAGGAAATTCCATTCTCCAACAGGGGCTGTAGAATCATTTTGGGAACCAGAATGGCAGCTACCTCCTGCGAAGTCTCACAGATAAAACGAATCCGATTGTCACAGCGGAACTGCTGGATCGCAATGTAATCTCCCACCATCGCAAGTTCTTCCTTCAGGGTTACCAGCTGGTCCGGCTCATGGATACTGTAACGGAGATTTCTTGCCAGGTAGGAGAGTACATCCGACAGCTCATTTTCTCCGTTGATCAGTGCCGCACAGCTTACGGAATCCAGGGTATTGTAGAGAAAATGCGGATTAATCTGAGCCTGAAGCATCTGGTACTTCAGCTTTTTCTGCTGCTCATTCGAATCATAAATCTGCTGAATCAGAGCCTCATTCTTCTCCGCCATCTCATTGAAGGTTTGATACAGGATACCGATCTCGTCGTTCGCCTGATACCCATGCCTTATCACCGTGGGGATCGCGTTCTCCCGAATGTGTCTGTCCAGTTTGCGGATGGGGCTGGTAATGATTCTGGACAAAAAAGCCGTCAACACCACCTCCGCCAGCAGCACCACCAAAAATACCATCACGATCAGCTGCAAATTCTCCCACACCTGTACATTTAAGGTGCGAAGCGGCAAATAAGTCATCAGCAACAGATTTCCCGGAAGTTCCTGCATCATAAGCCGGCAGGGCACCTCATTTATGGGCACCAGATATTCCGTCTCTGCCTCATTGGAAAGAGGCTGACTTTCCTCTATCAAATCCCCGAATTCTCCGTTCATCGAAGCGGGGGCATCTCCGTATACAATACGGTAATCCGTATCCGTAATCAAAAATCCCAGATTATCTCCAAATATATCCGAATCGAAGGTTTGGGTAATCCCAGAAATATCGATGCTCACCACAAGAGTCCCCAAAGTGTAATTTACCGCCTTGCCGTTCACCATAAACGTATGATTTAAATTGCGTGCACTGTAAATACTGTCGACATGCGCATCCAAAGAAAACCAGTAGGTGGCGCCTCCCAGCATCCCTGCAGTCTGCATCCATTCCTCTTTCTTGAGCTTCTCATCACTCAGGATAAAAAAAGGCATTCCGCCCACCCAAAAATCCTCGTAAGGGAAAACGCTTCCCGGCGCCCGAAACATGGAAGCCATGGGAAGCCCCTCGTCCAAGAGAAGATAGCAGCGATATTCCGTCTCCTGCCCGAACACCGCCTCTACAGAGGTGTTCATGGTGTCCTTCAGTGCAAGATAATCCTGATATTTTTGAAAAACATCTGCATCCTCCTCCATTCCCGGGAAAAAGGTGGGAATCTCCCGCTCCAGCATATTGCCTAAAACCTCCGTCCGATAGAAATAATCGGCAATGGTGGCAGAATACTTCTGCATAATCAGCTGCACAGACTGATTCATTGATTCGGAATACAGTCTCCTGAAATGATTCTGTACATACACTCCGGTAACGAGAATCGAGGACAATAATATAAAAGTAGTAACGAAAAAAATCTTTTGGTTCATGGATATCGTACGAAAACGTTTTTTCATAAGCTTCTCCCTTTACGGCCGGTTTCGAAAATCATTTGGCGTCGTATTTAGCTGCCTTCGAAACACACGGCAAAAATAGTTGGAACTGGAATATCCCACCAACTGCGCAATTTCGGCAATGGAAAATCTGGTGTTTTTCAGAAGTCTGCAGGCCTGATTTAAGCGGATATGGGTAATATAGGAAACAAGGGATACATCCGTGTACCGCTTAAACATCCGGCCCATGTAGTCATCGGAAAAATCAAAGTATTCCGCGATAGAGGATACACTCAGCTGCGGATCATTGATGTGATCCATCACATAGGACTTTATCTGTTCCACAAGCTTAAGGCTGAAGTCGTCCCGGGCCTCCCCTGGCTCTCGATTCAGGTATTCACTGAAAAGCTCGCTGACAAAGCTGGTGATATCCATCTTACGAGTGAGGGTATCAAACTGCCCCAAGGTGCTCCTCTGCTTTAGCAGAAGGGCCGTGGCATCCTCCGCCTCCTCGCTGGTTCGCTCAAACAGCAGATGCAGCATCACACTGGCCGTGGCCTTGACCAGCAGAAAATCCCGGTTGGAATAGCTGGACATATTTTGAAATATTTCCTCAAAATAAGTTGTATTCCTCCTTTTTAACTGTTCTGCAAACTGCTTCCGCACAGCTGGATCCGTAATCAGAAGCTGCAAAAGCTTCGAATTCTTAACGGTGGTGGAAAGACCTTTTAAAATATCCGTAATCTGACGGATTTTTCCGGAATCAATGGGTTTTAATATATATTCCGACACCCCGTAATGGATCGAGTGCTGAGCCACCGAGAAGCTTTCGTAGGCACTTAAAAATATGATAGCAACCTTATCCGAAAAGCCGCGAATCTTTTCACACAGGCTCTCTCCAT
>CABQGZ010000783.1 GCA_902463835.1 uncultured Lachnospiraceae bacterium | reverse complement strand
ATTACCGAAGCCGAAAGCAGTGGAAATGCCCGACTTCCCACATCACCGGCCATTCTACTGGCCGGGATCCGCAGAAAACTCAGTATTATTACCGCCGCAGCCAGAGCTATTGATGCCAGCCCTGCAATGCGATCTCTTGTAAAAAATGTACGCATAGTCATTGCCCTCTATATTACATGCTCTCAAACAGTGTCTTAACCGACTGATCAGCAGCCTTCCAGTCCTTCATCGTCGTATCATAGTCCGTAACGCTGGGAATCGCGTTATTGGCTTTGATCGCTGCAATGAAGTCCGGATCCTGGCCGATCTCATACAGAACCTCATTCATCGCCTTTACCTGCTCATCGGAAAGGCCAACAGGCGAATAAAGATAATGCTCATTCGGAATGTATACATCAGGATAACCAAGGTCAACAATGGACTCCCAATCATAACCTTCCAGCTTTTCAGAACATACCGCCAGCACCTTCAGCTTGCCGGCTTCTTCGTTTTTAATTGCAGTTCCTGCGCTAATGCAGGCCACATCAATGTGTCCTCCCAGCAAAGCAGTCAAACGATCGTTGGCATTACCGGAATCCACCCGCTTAAAGGAACAGTCGCCATCTTTCTCCAGTAGGCGAATCAGATACTCGGGAAACCCGCCGACCTGAATACCAGCAATAATCGTCTCGGGGTTTGCCTTAGCCGCAGCAACCAACTCATCTACTGTGTTATAAGGAGAATCACTGGGAACACACAGCGCATTGGGCAGGGAAGTTGTGATCTTCGCCAGCGGGACAAAGCTCGTCAAAATATCATGCTCGTACAGTCCCGAATAATAGGCAATAAACATGGAAGAGTGATAGAACAGCAGGGTATTTCCATCCGGGTCCGCGTTGCGAACCAGTTCATACGCCACTGTACCGGAACCAGAGGACTGATTTTCCACAATCATGTTGCAGCCGGTATGTTTTTTGAAATACTCGGCAAAAATACGAGCCTGAGTATCAGTCCCTCCACCAGCAGAGGATGCCACATACATTGTCACATCTCCGGTCGGCCAGGCGAATGTTCCTTCTCCCTGCTGGTTTTTAGGATCATTATTCGCCTCGTTGTTTGAGCAACCGACTGCTGCCAAAAGGATCATCATTGCAAGAATAAGTGAAAACAGCTTTTTCATGGGGAATCTCCTTTCAATTTACACATTGTTTTTATTTTTCATTACAAAATATTGTGTTTATCCACGCCCTACAACCCGTCCCGCAAAGGTCTCGAGTTGTTTATCATCTTCCAGCGCTATCTTACCATTAACAATTACCACTTTTATTCCGGTCGTGTAATGCTTCGGATCTCTGTAAGTTGCATTTGCCGTAATGGCTTCCGGATTAAATACAGCAATATCCGCATAATAGCCTTCCTTCAGCAGACCGCGACGATTTATCTTAAAGCGTTCCGCCGGAAGATGCGTCATCTTTCTTACTGCCTGTTCCAGTGTCATCAGGCGTTTTTCCCGCACATACTTGCCCAAGATGCAGCCATGCGTTCCAAATGCACGGGGATGCGGCTTTCCAAAGGTAAGCGGGCCCTCGACAGAAAGGCTCATGGAATCCGATCCGATCATTGCGTCCGGCTGCGATAGAAACACCTCCACATCCCGCTCATCCTGGTGAGATACAATTGTCTGCACGCGGGCATCTTCCTCCATCAGCAGTTGGAACACCACATCGAAGGGATCCTTGTTCCGTTTGTCAGCGATCTCCTGTATGGTCATTCCTTCCCATATCCGATTCTGCGGAGTAAATACACTGGAAACACATATCTTGCTCCACCCCAGTTCCTTGGAATAATTCTGCCATCCCACAATGCCCTCCTGGCAGTCTCGGCGGATCTTCTCTCGGTCGCTCGGGGTTTCAATGCGCTTCAGAAGGTTCTTTATCCCTCCCTCAAAGACCCACGGCGGAAGAACGGTCGTCAGGGCGGTATTGCCCGCATCATATGGGTACAGGTCAAATGTCACCTTTACTCCGTCCCGTTCCGCTTGATAGATTTTATCCAGTAATGCATCCGTTTTTCCGCGCACCTCAGGGCCTGCCAGCTTGATATGAGAAATATGTACACCAACCTCTGCACCCTTGCCAATTGCGACCGCCTCATCAACTGATTGAAAAATACGGGAAGACTGGTTGCGTATATGAGATATATAAAGCCCATTATACTTGCTTACCGGCTTTGTTATCTCTCTTAGTTCCTCCCACTCGGTGTAGGCTCCTGGCAAATAGGCTAAACCTGTGCTGATTCCTAATGCTCCGGCCTCCATGGCCTCTTCCACCATCCGCTGCATGTTTTTTATCTGCTCCGGGGTGGCTTTTCCCATTGCAAAGCCCATTTCCGATATGCGGAAAGAACCTTGCGCTACCAGCGGCGCTATGTTTCCTGCAGGTGTATGTGCTCTTAGATAATCCAGATACTCATTCATCGTCTCCCAGTGCAGCTCTATCTTCACCGGAAGGCTGCCTATCATACGCGTCCCCAAATAGTCCAGTAGCAACTGCCGGTTTTTCTGTGTAACCGGTGCGGTCCCTAT
>CABQGZ010000782.1 GCA_902463835.1 uncultured Lachnospiraceae bacterium | reverse complement strand
AAGGCAATTGGGGAAAAATTTGCCATAGATCCAGTGGTGGCCAGGATTATTCGAAACAGAGATATGATTGAGGAGAGCGACATCGCATCCTATCTGTACGGCGATGTGACAATGCTGGAGGATCCCAGAACCATGAAGGATCTGGTGAAGGCCGTACATATTATAAAGGAAAAGATTATAGCAGGAAAGAAGATACAAGTTATCGGCGACTACGATATCGACGGTATCCAGTCCTCCTACATTCTGTGGTCAGCGCTGAAAAGCTGCGGGGCCAGGGTGGATGTGGCGATCCCGAATCGGATTATAGACGGATACGGATTGAATGAGCGGCTGATCCAGGAGGCATATGAGGACGGCGTGGATACCATTGTCACCTGCGACAACGGAATTGCCGCAGATGAAGTAATCTCCCGGGCAAAATCGTTAGAGCTAACAGTGATCGTAACGGATCACCATGAGGTGCCCTATGAGGAGACAGAGTCCGGAAGACAGTATAAGATCCCCTGTGCCGACGCGGTGGTGAATCCCAAGCAGGCGGACTGCCCTTACCCCTTCAAGGGGCTGTGCGGTGCAGGCGTGGCCTACAAGCTGGCCCAGGTGCTTTTCGAGGAGATGGGAAAAGAGAAGGAGGCCATATGGGAATACCTCCCCTATGCGGCCTTTGCCACGGTGGGAGATGTGATGGACTTAATTGGTGAGAACCGCATTCTTGTAAAAGAGGGGTTAAAGCGTCTTTCACATGCCGGGAACCTGGGTCTAAAGGCCTTGATGGTGCAAAACGGTCTGGAGCCAAAGGATATCCGCTCGTATCACATCGGTTTTATCCTGGGTCCCTGCCTCAATGCCAGCGGCCGTCTTGACACGGCGATCCGTGCCCTGCGCCTTCTGCAGGCGGACAGCGAGAAGGAGGCCACCGAGCTAGCCAAAGACCTGACAGACCTGAACATCAGCCGGAAAGACCTGACCGCGAAGGGCGTGGAGCAGGCGGACGTCCTGGCCAGGGAGGCGCTGGAGCAGGGCGATAAGGTGCTGGTACTCTTTCTGCCGGACTGCCATGAAAGCCTTGCCGGAATCATCGCGGGAAGAATCCGGGAAAAATACAACCATCCGGTGTTCGTTCTGACCCGGGGGGAGGAGGGCGTCAAGGGCTCCGGGCGCTCCACACCTGCCTACTCTATGTATGAAGAAATGTGTAAGACAAAAGAGCTATTTACAAAATTCGGCGGCCACCCCATGGCGGCAGGCGTATCCCTGGCAGAGGACAATGTGCCTGCTATGCGGCAGCGCCTCAACGAACTGACTACCATGACGGAGGAAGATTTCGTGCCGAAGGTTATGATCGACGTTCCCATGCCCATCGATTACATCACCCCCCAGCTGGTGAAAGGACTGTCCATCCTGGAACCCTTCGGCAAGGGAAATGAGAAGCCCGTCTTTGCAGACAAAGGCCTTCGGCTCCTGTCAGCCAGAATCCTCGGAAAAAATAAAAACGTGCTGAAAATGCGGATCCAGAGCAGCCAAGGCAGAGAGATGGACGCCATGTATTTTGGCGATATCGAAAAATTTAAGAATTACGTGGAAGAAAAATTTACGAAGGAAGCTGTAAAATCCCTATTTGAAGGCAAAGAATACGGTGCTGGGATCACCATGTCCTTTGTATACTATCCAGAAATCAACAGCTTTAACGGGCGAGAAAGCCTGCAGATCGTGGTGAAGAATTACTGCTGAGAGAGACAAAGATTCACAGCTAGCTATAGTGTAGCCCCGGAGAAAGGGTATGCCCATGACAGACCCTTGCAAAACGTCGGCACTTAGCGAGCGAGTCGTGACAACGGCACGCGAGGTTAGTGTCCGCTACGTTTTGGACGGAGCGAGAGCGCGTCTGACTTAGGGCATACCCTTTCCCCGGGGCGGCCCTTGAGCGAGCCCTTGAGTCGGCTCTCGAGTCAGCCCTTGAAGCAACCGCAAAATCCCCTTGCATATTTCCCAGAAAGCGGGTAGAATGAAAAAAAGACCACAAGCAAAGGAGAATGCAGTATGGGACATGAAGCTTTTACATTTTTGTCGGCAGATGGCAAGACGCAGATTCACGGTGTACGGTGGAAGCCCCAGACAGGGGAAATCAAAGGAATCTTACAGATCACCCATGGAATGGTGGAGTATATCGAACGGTATGAAGACTTTGCGGAATACATGACAAGGCAGGGATATCTGGTGGTGGGTCATGACCATCTGGGCCATGGGGAATCGGTGGATACGCCGGAGAACTGGGGATTTTTTGCGGATGAGAACGGCGGGGATATTCTCGTGGAGGATATGCACGCGCTGCGGGTGATGACCCAGAAGGAGTACCCCAATTTGCCCTACTTTATGCTGGGACACAGCATGGGATCCTTTTTGCTGAGAAAATATCTGTGCAAGCACCATGACCAGCTGCGGGGGGCTATTATCATGGGAACCGGCATGCAGCCGGAGAAAATTCTCAAGCTGGGAAAGCGGCTTTGCAGGATTCTGGCGAAGGTGCACGGCTGGCATTATCGCAGCAATCTGCTGCAGAAGATGGC
>CABQGZ010000781.1 GCA_902463835.1 uncultured Lachnospiraceae bacterium | reverse complement strand
CGACCATTGCTATCAAGAGGAGACGATACAATCTCAATTGTTTTAAGCGATACGCCGAGCATAATTTCATAGTGATATTTGAAATGACCTGCACAGCAGAAACAATAATCTTTTGATACCGAATAGTCGTATTTGAGGTTATTAAAATTGGGACAGGCACACATAAATCTGCCATCTTTGTAGTAGCTGACAGCGTTTACAGTTATCGTTCCATCTTCATTTTTAACCGGCGTTCCCATGTATGGTACTTGTTTTATTTTCTCAAGTTTTTCACCAAGTGAACATCCCGCAAATTCTTTTGCGAAGATTTTAGATGCTTTGTCTCTTGCTCCGCTTTTACAACAGGCGTTCATTTCGAAAATATCGTGTATGATCTGAGAGTCTATGTGATCCGCCATGATATCCAACGCGCGCTTGAAATAGGCAGCTTTTATTTTTTTTGGAGATTTGGAGGCAATGTTCTCAAACCCATCGTTTATTTTGAATATAATTTGCTCATCCAAATTGAACATTTCAAGAGATTCTTTAAACTTCTCAATAGATGGCATAATTCACCCTTTTTTTAGATTACGTTTAATTTGATTGCGGTAAGTTACTCCAATGTGGCGGAGATGGAGGGATTTGAACCCTCGCGCCGGTTACCCGACCTACCGCATTTCGAGTGCGGACCCTTCAGCCACTTGGGTACATCTCCGTTTGGACGTTCCATGTCTGGAACACGGTCTATTATATCATGTTTTCAAAAAAAATCAATAAAAATCTTGTGATATATCCCAAAACGCGCTATTATATAGGAGGAAAACAATTCGCAAAGGATGTGAGCAGATGAAGAGAATAGGAATGCTGACCAGCGGCGGCGACTGTCAGGCTTTGAATGCAGCCATGCGCGGTGTGGTAAAGGCACTTGCCAACAACCTGGACGAGCTGGAAGTATATGGCTTCTACGAAGGCTACAAGGGCCTGATCTACGGTGACTACCGCCTGTTGACGACCAAGGATTTCTCAGGGATCCTGACTGTGGGCGGAACGATTCTGGGAACCTCGAGACAGCCTTTTAAATTGATGCGTACCCCGGATGAGAACGGACTGGACAAGGTGGAGGCCATGAAGCACACCTACCACAAGCTGCGCCTGGACTGCCTGGTGATCCTTGGGGGCAACGGAACGCAGAAGACGGCAAATCTCTTGAGAGAAGAAGGGCTGCATGTGATTCATCTGCCCAAGACCATAGATAACGATATCTGGGGCACCGATGTGACCTTCGGCTTCCAGAGTGCCATTAACATCGCTACGGAAGCCATTGACTGCATTCATACCACCGCAGCTTCTCATAACCGGGTATTCATCGTGGAGGTGATGGGACATAAGGTAGGGTGGCTGACCCTGTATGCCGGAGTGGCCGGCGGTGCGGATATCATTCTGCTTCCCGAGATTCCCTACGATATTGACAAGGTGGTGGCAGCCATCGAAAAGCGCAGCAAGGCCGGAAAAGGCTTTACGATCCTTGCGGTGGCGGAGGGAGCCATCTCTAAGGAGGACGCGCAGCTGTCCAAGAAGGAATACAAGGAAAAAGTAAAAAAGAGGGAGTACCCCTCTGTCTCCTACGAGGTGGCGGCCAAGATTCAGGCTAAGACAGGCTCCGAGGTTCGCGTCACTGTGCCAGGTCATACCCAGAGGGGCGGCAGTCCCTGTCCCTATGACCGGGTTCTCTGCACACGGCTGGGGGCAGCGGCAGGTCAGCTGATTCTGGAGGAAGAATATGGATATATGGTGGCTATGATTGATGGCGAGACAAAGAAGGTACCCCTAGAGGAAGTGGCAGGCAAGCTGAAGATGGTAGAGCCGGATTCTAAGATGATACAGGAAGCCAAGCTCATCGGCATCAGCTTCGGAGACTGATATGGCATACACAGCGTTATACCGGAAGTTCCGACCCCAGGAATTCGAGGATGTCAAGGGCCAGGAACATATTGTGACGACACTGAAAAATCAAATAAAAGCGGACCGTATCGGCCATGCCTATCTGTTCTGCGGCACCAGAGGAACGGGCAAGACCACCATCGCGAAGATTTTTGCAAAAGCGGTGAACTGTGAGCAGCCCGTGGAGGGCAGCCCCTGCGGCGAATGCGCCTCCTGCAAGGCCATCGCCCAGGGAGCGTCCATGAATGTGATCGAGATTGACGCCGCCTCCAACAACGGCGTGGACAACATTCGTGAGATACGGGAGGAAGTGGCGTATTCGCCTACTCAGGGAAAGTACAAAGTATACATTATCGACGAGGTTCATATGCTATCCATAGGAGCATTTAACGCGCTGTTAAAGACCCTGGAGGAGCCCCCGTCCTATGTGATCTTTATTCTTGCCACCACAGAGGCACACAAGATTCCTATCACCATATTGTCCCGGTGCCAGCGGTATGATTTTCGCAGGATCACCATCGATACCATTGCAGAGCGGCTGCAGGAGTTGGTGACGGCGGAACAAGTGGAGGTGGAGGAGAAGGCGATACGCTATATCGCCAAGGCAGGCGACGGATCCCTGCGTGACGCCATCAGTCTTCTGGAT
>CABQGZ010000780.1 GCA_902463835.1 uncultured Lachnospiraceae bacterium | reverse complement strand
TCGCAGTGCCGATCACCTGGCCTCTGGTAACGGTATCTCCCGCCTTGACGCAGGCAACTGCCGGTGCACCGATATGCTGGCTCAGCTTGATCTTCACCAGCTTCGCTGTCACCTCCGCCTCATCCAATGCTGCCGGAACAGCGTAAGCATCCAGCCCCAACCTGGAACGGAGACGCTTCAATGGTACACGCCGATAATCGCGTTCTTTTCTCACCGGGGCTGCCTCGATGCCCTTTGGAACGGTGATTCCCTTGGCGCGCAAGCCCGACTTATACTCTGTGATCAGCGTTCTTGGAGACAATCCCTGCATACAGGAATACATCTCGCACAGACCACAGGAGACACAGAACATGGTATTTAAAAATGGCTTCAGATCCTGTGTAGTGCCGCTGGTGGCCGCACGCATAAACGCGTGGGGCTCGATTGGATGTCCCAGAAGGTATCTTGGACAGAGATCCGTACACATCTGGCACTGACAGCAGGCCGCCATTGCTCTTTTCAAATTAATCTGGGTATTTCCCCGTTTCTTCAGAATAACCGGATGATTCTCTTCCAGCACAAGTATGGCATTGGAGGTTCTGGTGATCACATCATGTGTTCCGACCACTGTGCCCGTCATGGGACCTCCCATGATATAGGCAGGACGCTCTGCCGTCACACCGCCAGCCAGCTTCACCACGTCTTCCACACTCATTCCAAGGGGAACGACTCTGGTACAGGGCTTCGCCACCTCTCCGGCTATGGTAATATATTTCCTTGTCACAGGCACGTGATTGTTCAGCGCCTGATAGATATTGTAGACTGTCTCTACGTTAAACACGGCAACTCCCACTTCGATGGGAATGCTGCCCGGCGGAACCACCTTCCCGGTGGTCTCATGAATCAGGACAACCTCGTCACCGGCGGGATAGACCTCCGGCAGCAGTCCCAGGGAAATAATGGAAAAGGAACTCAGATTCGCTTTCACAGCCTCCACCGTATCGGTATAAGCCGCTTTCACACCCACAATAACCTCTTCCGCTCCCATTGCCTTTGCCATAATGTCCAGGGTGCTTAAAATCTCAAAGGCATGTACCTGGAGCAGCTGACGGTGCAGCCGGAGCAGGGGTTCACACTCCGCACAGTTTAAGATAATTGTTTTCGCCTTGTCGGAAAACTTCCCATAGCTTGGGAAGCCAGCACCTCCGGCGCCGGCCACTCCAGCGTTTTTTACGATTTCTATGAGTTCCTTTAGATCCATGATACTTCTACTCCAATTCTGCTCCGTTATCCACAATTCCCACAATGGCTGCATCCACCGGTTGATTCTCCTTGCCGCATCCAATGCGTGCCGCGCTGCCTGTCGCAACCATTACAACCTCACCGATACCGGCTCCCACGTTGTCGATGGCCACGATATTATTTCCGGAAGTCCCCATTGATTTGAGCGGCTCCACGATGAGAAATTTATTTCCCACCAGATTTTCATTTTTGCGCGTGGAAACAATACTTCCCACTACTTTTCCTATAATCATATGAACATCCTTACCTATCTGATGACAACTGCGTCTCCGGTCTTGATATTGGAAGCGTTTGCTTCGTCCGTATCAATATGCATCTCCAGTGTGAAGCTGTCGTCCACACGGATCAATACTTCTTCAAAGGTAGTTCCTCTGGGATTCACCGCAGATACGGAAACTACATCCTTGTCCTTCACTCCGGCTGCCTTGGCATCCGCCGGAGACATATGGATATGTCTTCTGGCTACAATACAGCCTTCTTTTAAATAGATGGCTCCCTTGGGGCCTACAACAGCGATGGGGGCGGAGCCTGCGATATCTCCTGAGTCTCGAAGAGGTGCACGCACGCCCAGCTTCATGGCATCCGTCTGGGATATTTCCACCTGGGATGCTTTCCGCACTGGTCCTAAGATCCGCACGTTCTCGATGGCACGAAGCTTCGTTCCCACAATGGTGACCTGTTCGTTGGAGGCGAACTGGCCGCCCATCAGCTCCTTCTTCTTCGTCAGCTGATATCCTGATCCGAAGAGCGTTTCCACATCGGTCTGGGTCAGATGCACGTGGCGTGCGGACACGCCTACCGGCACCATAAAGCCATCCTTTTTGCTGTCCCCGGAAAGTACCGCCATCACAAGCTTTGTAATCTGCTCGATGTCTTTTTCTTCTACCACAACTGTTCCTCCTAAAATGACGGTTCCGACCGGTGATGAGGCTGTGCGCCCATCACCAGCCAGCCTGATTCATAAAAAAATTATTTCAGTGTAGGAAGAATCTTTTCCACATCGCCGTGAGGTCTTGGGATTACGTGGGTAGCTACCAGTTCACCAAGTCTGGACGCGCTCTCTGCTCCGCTTTCAACTGCAGATTTTACGGCTCCAACATCGCCGCGCACCATAACGGTTACCAGTCCGGATCCGATCTTCTCGGTTCCGATCAGAGTAACGTTTGCTGCCTTTACCATGGTATCTGCTGCTTCGATAGCTGCAGTCAATCCTCTTGTTTCTACCATTCCTAATGCTTCCTGTGCCATTTTCTTTTCCTCCTTGATTTTTGCCGGAGCTGCCTTTGGCGCTCCCTGTGAC
>CABQGZ010000779.1 GCA_902463835.1 uncultured Lachnospiraceae bacterium | reverse complement strand
CTTGATAAGATACTTTTTTTCGGACTCATTTGCATTATTATAATCCTCAAGCATATCTTCCGTCCATTGTTTTGCTGTCGGTTTCTTTTTGTTCGCCGGAGAAATGTAATAAATGCAGAAATAACGCAGCGAATCGCAGCTGTGTGTCAATTCATGCGGCTGTTTTGCATAAACGCTCGGTCTTTTCGGGTCTGCAAGGATCTTTTGCAAATGCTTATAAGCCACAGGGCAGTTTTCAAAGGTTAAATTGGCCGTTCCGTCCTCACCGATGGAAAACCACTCTTTCATGGCAGACACACCGGCTTCAAAATCTCGTGAACTTCTCGTCAGATTCATGCCGTTCTCGGCAAAAAAGTCTGCTCGGCTCTTACCATGCAGTTGTTCACTGTTCCAAAGGTCGCCCTGCGCAAGAATAAGTTCAATTTTTTCTCCCTCATTAACTCTTTTGAACAGGTCACACGCCGCGCCGATGGGCATATTCGGTTCATGCAATTCCCGGTATACTCTGGCCTTGCCTTTTGTGTTTACCGCAATCCAAAGGCAGCTGAACATATCAAGGCCGTAGTCGATAGAAACATAGCGAATGACTTCATCGTCCCAGAAATCCGCTTTTCCCATATGGGTTTCAGCACGAATTTCCGGGAACATCAAGCCGCCGACCATTTCAAGCGCTTCCTGCTCCGTTTCCGGGTATTCCAGTGCCGTTTCTGCCGGCCCTAAGGCTGCAAGTGTCTTTTTATACCAGTCATCCGTTCGGTTCGGGTTTGTTCTCCATCCCCGAAAAACCTTGTTAAAGCCAAAATCCGGGTCTGTATACTTTTCCTCAAACAGCGAGCCGCGTTTGTTGGTGGAAATAATGGTGCAGGCTGCGCCGCCGTCATTGATCGTGGGGAAAATAGCCGAAAACATTTCAACCGCACGGTCCTGGAATGCCATTTCGTCAATCAGAACTTCGTCCATGGACTGACCACGAAAAGGGTTTGGACCGCTGGCTTCAGCCAAAAACACGCTGTCTGGTTCTCCCGGAAAATGCAGGGTAATGCTCATTGCCTTTTTTGTGTATGTCGGGCCGCTCCACCCAATCGGCGCATTCCTTTCGTCACAGATGATCTCCGGCATGTGCCCGAGAATCACTTCCATGCGCCGCACAAGCTCCATGGCTTCATCTTCCTTTTGGCTGATTGCACCGCATCGCCTGCCCGGTTTATCCAGCAGTTTTAAACTGCTGATGGCAAGCACAAGCCATGTGAAACCCAACTGTCGCGCTTTCAGAATGATATTTCGCGGACTGGCATACAAACTCTCCACAGCGCTTTTCTGCCCTTCCCACAGCTTAAACGGCTGTATCAGAGGGCTTGCGCCTTTATGCTCTATCCGCACATAGGTTTCTATGTAATACACCGGATTCCCCGCACAGTATTCAATTTCCGCCCGGCGGACCTTGTTCATATCCATAAATTTCTCCCGATTCAGTTAAAGCCGATAGATTTTACTCTACCGGCTTTAACTCCATACTCCCAATAGCCCAGAGCTGGTAGGGCATCAAAACAGAGAACAATGCGGTTTGCCCTCTAATTATGATCTTTTAAAAACCCGGCTTAACTACGCCTGACACTTTCGTGCAGCCGGGAATAGGCGGAAAGGATTTCCAGTATGCAAAGTGAATGGTGGTGCTCTCTAAGGGAATTGAACCCTTATCTCTTGCCGCGGCCAAGGCTCTACCATTGAGCTAAGAAAGCATATTACCCGCAAGAACTTGTTATTCTGTATTGGGTAAAAAAATATTTTGGAGAACATATACTACACCCCGCCGCCCTCGCTTCTCCCCGGGGTGCCCATTCATGGGGGCGGGGTACAATAAAGCGGCTTACTTGTGTCGCTGGTAAAACTTCCCGCCACGGCTTATATATGCTCAGATTCTGCCCTGCTATGCTGGTCTGTTTCGCTAAATTGGGATTAAGCGAAATAGTATTTATCGCATTATCGTTATTTCACTACTTTGTGTAACTTTGTTGTTACTTTTTATGTGGTTTTTGCTCATCCAGCCGAGCGGCAACCGCCGCGCACAGCGCCTTGTCACCCTCCGTGATCGTGCCGGTGATCTCCTGTTTATCGGTGGGCTTGTCGCCTGCCGTGTCGCGTGTATAAGTAGCCGCCGCCGTGTCACCCTGCATCGCTCGTGCCGCCTGCGCTATCATGATTGCTTGATAGACGGATATGCTCCCGCCTTGCTCTTGTGCAAGACCTTGTGCGATGCTCTCGAGCTCTCCGGCCTCTATGCTCTTATCAGATATAGCCATACAAAGGATATCTTGTAGGATCTCTTTTGCTTTACGCTTTTCGAGTCTCTTTGCGGCCGCAGCTCGTCCCCCTTTGGCTTGTGCCCCTTCTGGGAAGCGATCGCGGACAATCAACGCGCCATTAGGCCCGGCTCTTTCGCCAGCTTTTTTCTTTTCTTTCTTTTCGTCCATGCTCTCCGCTCCCCCTCTCTTATACAGTCTGTTATATACTCTCTGTTTATTATAATATATATATAAGATAATATCAATACTCTTTGTATAATCTTTAGGTAAAAAAATAAGCGCCG
>CABQGZ010000778.1 GCA_902463835.1 uncultured Lachnospiraceae bacterium | reverse complement strand
GAAGAAGATCAAGCCCATAGCAGCCACAAATACCACCAATGCCAGATTGATAAGCAGATTATTCATGCCTGCAAAGATCAGCACCTGCTTGGGGTTCACCGGCGCAGGAAAAATGAAATGGACGTCGCTCTTCTGGAACAGCAGCCCTTTTCTTCTGGAATAGCTGATCAGGTTGGATGGCAGGATAAAAAAGATCAGCACGGACAATACTACTGCCAGACTCTTTGGATTATCAATGTGGAAATCCTCGATCATCATGCCGAAGCTTCCTGCGATCATCACCAGATAGCCGACGATAAAGATGATGAAAATGTAGGTCACCGGCTTTTTCAGGGCTTTTAAGATACGGTTCTTTAATATTTTCTGATAGAGGTAGAGAAAGCTGCTCATTGGTTCTCACCGCCGTTCTCTGTCGCCTGCTGATCCCCCGTGACAGCGAAGAACAGTTCTTCGATATCCTGATCCTTGGCATCCTCTCTGGTGTATTCTCCGATGATCCTTCCTTTTTCCATGACGAACATCACATCCCACAGGTCTTTTACCATCTCCAGCATGTGTGTACTGATCAGGATGGTGACGCCCGCTTCCTTCAGCTCCAGGACTACCTGCTTCAGCTCCTTGATGGCTGCCGGATCCAGGCCTACCATGGGCTCGTCTAAGAGGATGACCTTGGGCTTGATGGCCAGGGCACAGCAGATGCTTACTTTCTGCATCATGCCTTTGGACAGCTCGTTGCCAAGTTTATCCTGCTTATCATACAGTTCAAACCGGCGCAGCAGCTCATCCACTTCTCCGTCGGTTATGGTGGAGTTGTAAGCTCTGCGGATATATTCGATATGTTCTCTTACGGTCAGAGCTTCGAACATGGCGGGCAGCTCCGGCACGTAGGCGAAGATTCTTTTTGCATCCATGCTTCTGGAATTCAGATGCTGAATCCCCACGCCGCCTTCATAGCGCAACAAACCGGCGATGCTTTTGATAATGGTAGATTTTCCGGCGCCGTTGGGGCCTAAGAGGATTCCCACCTGGCCGTCGGGGACGACGAAGTTGACATGATCTACTGCCAGGGTCTTTCCATATTTTTTCGTGAGGTTTTGAATTTCTAGCATAACTCTACTCCTTTCCGGTATGACAAAATCAAGCCGCTTGCATTAGTGTATTAGTCAAATAGTACAATAATACAAACGGCCGGGTTTGTCAAGAGGGATTTGGGATTTTTTTATTTGCTTTCTACCTTCTCTACCACTTCATTCCTGTTTTTGTAAATAGAATTGGCAGGTACTACGCCTCGCACACTGGACAAGGGATAGACGTTGCTGTGCGGCCCGATTACGGTTCCGGGGTTTAGTACGGAGCCACAGCCTACTTCTACTTCGTCGCCCAGCATGGCTCCGACTTTTTTGCGGCCGGTTTCAATGGCTTCGGATGCGGATTTTATCACCACCAGGGCTTTGTCGGATTTGACGTTGGAGGTGATAGAGCCTGCTCCCATGTGGGATTTGAAGCCCAAGATGGAGTCGCCCACGTAGTTGTAGTGGGGTACCTGCACTTTGTTGAAGAGGATGACGTTTTTTAGTTCGGTGGAGTTGCCTACTACTGTTCCCTTGCCTATGATGGCGCTGCCGCGGATGAAGGCGCAGTGGCGCACCTCCGCGTCCTCGTCGATGATGACTGGGCCGTTGATGCATGCGGTGGGGGCTATCTTCGCTGTTTTCGCAATCCAGACGTCATTGCCTTTGTCTTCGTAGATGGCTGGATCCAGGGTTTTGCCCAGGGTACGGATAAAATCCTCGATTTTGGGCAGGACTTCCCAGGGGTATTCCGCCTGAGCGAGAAGCTCTTTGCTGATGGTTTCTTCCAGGTTATATAAATTTTTGATCTTGCATTGTTCCATTGTGATGCCTCCTGATTATTTTTTTTCCTTTTTCGCTGTGCCGGAAGCCGTCCGGTAAAAGGGCGCGATATGATTGAACTGGGTTCTTAAGGCGTACTGGTTATTTAACCCAAGGACGCCGCTTGTTCTGCTCCTGATGAAGTTCTCAAGCTTATCCATGTACTCCTTGGGGGTGATGCTGCCCTCGGCCACGTAGGTCAGACCCTTCTCCCAGCTGGCGGTCAGTTCCGGGTTCAGCAGGGAGCGGATGGAGCCGTTCACCACATCGTAGATGATCTCCCCCAACAGTGTAGGGGTGATGATCTGAGTCTTATTGTTCAGGGCAAGGTACTTGTTGTTCACCAGCTTCTTTAAAATCTCCGCCCGGGTGGCGCTTGTGCCGATGCCGCTTCCCTTAATCTGCGCCCGCAGTTCTTCGTCCTCGATGAGCTGACCTGCATTCTCCATGGCAAGGATCATAGAGCCGGAATTGTAGCGCTTGGGCGGAGAGGTCTCCCCCTCCTTGATGTTTAAGTCCGTGACGGGCAGTGTCATGCCTTTCTTCAGCGCCGCGATCTGCTCTAAGAATGCCTGGTCGCACTCCTTCTCCTCGGAGACTGTGTCCGATTCCTTTTTCTTCTGCTCCGGATCCGTCTCCTTCTTTTTTTGGAAGGAATAGTCCAGCACCTTCAGGTAGCCCGGGGACAGGAGTACTT
>CABQGZ010000777.1 GCA_902463835.1 uncultured Lachnospiraceae bacterium | reverse complement strand
GGCAAGAATGAAGGTTTTCCCGTCGGTGCCGAAAATATGGTTCATTCTGCTTGCGGTCTGTGCCATATGGTTGCAGCCTCGCTTTCTATATGTCGGAATTACATTTGTAACTTGCTTTGGTCATTTGTCGCACCGAATCATATCATAGCAGTTATTGGGCTGTCAAGCAAGCCGGTGAAAAAACCGAAGGCGGTAAAGAGGATTTTACCGAAACCTTACAAAAAAGGTGTTTTTCTCTTTACCGTGCGTGCGATACAATCCGATTTGTCCGGGAAACGCGGAAAATGCCGCGTTGTGCATTTCCCGAATACGGCAGAACGCGGTCGGAAAAAATTGGGCAATTTCATGATTTGCGGACTTTACGCAAAAAAGAATTGAACTGTTGTCATCACTATGTTACAAAATACACATAAAGCGCCGCAATAAGCAGACAAAAGGCCGCAGCGCGCGGACGAACGTTCCGGCGGCCGCCGGGTTTCGGAAAAACGGGAGGATGCAGGATTGAGCACAACAACGAAAGACGCCGCATACGGAAGGCTGCGCGAAGGCGGCCTCCGTCCCAACGCCCGTAAGAATCTGAAAGTCGCGGCCTTTATGGCGCCGATTCTGATCTTTGCGCTGCTGTTTGTCTATTATCCGTTTTTGAAAACGCTGGTCAACAGCCTTTGCGCGGTCAACGACAAGGGCGAGATCCTGCGCTTTGCTGGACTGGAGAATTTCAAATATGTCTTCGGTCGGAACGACTTTAAAAAAGCGCTGCGAAACTCCATTGTCATTACGCTGATCAACGTGCCGGTAACGCTGGTGCTGACGATCTCTCTGGCGCTGCTGGCTACGAAAAAGCGTAAGCTCAGCCCGGTATACGAGACCATGTTCACTCTGCCCATGGCCGTATCCATGTCGGCGGCCTGCATGATTTTCAAATCCATGTTCAGTCCGACGCTGGGTTGGGTCAACGCGTTCTTCGGGACGAATCTGGGATGGTTTGAAAGCCGGGATACGGCGCTGTACACCTGCATTATCCTTACGGTGTGGATGGGCATCGGCTTCGATTTTCTTCTGTTCCAATCGGCGTTCCGGGGGATCCCCAAGCACATTATGGAGGCGGCCGAGCTGGATGGGGCGGGATTTTTCACCCGCGTATTCAAGATCCAGCTCCCCATGATCTCCTCTACCATTTTTTATGTGATGTGCACCAACACGGTCCTGGCGATGATGACATCCGGCCCGATGATCATTATTACGCAGGGAGGCCCGTCCCGCGCGACGACAACGCTGATGTACATGATGTTCTCCTCCGGCTACGGCAGCTCCAACTACGGTCTGGCGGCGGTCGTGAGCATGGTGGCTTTCGTTCTGACCTTCGGGTTTACGCTGGTGTCGTTTGTTTATGAGCGGAAGAAGGTGTTTTATCAGTGAAATATACAGCCGGAAAACGCATGACCGACATCGTCGTATCCGTCGTGGCCATCGCGCTGGGTCTGGTGCTGATCTTCCCGGTGATCTACTGTGTTCTGGGTGCCTTCAAAACGCCGGCGGAATTTCTCTCGCCGCGGCTGCTGCCGAGCAGCTTTGCCTATACGCAGAACTTCAAGGACGCCATGCATCAGGCGCCCATGCTGCGCTATATGCTCAACTCTCTCATCATGGCGACGCTCGGAACGGTGGTCCGTCTGGTGTTTTCCATCTGCGCGGCCTTTGCGCTGACGCACTATGAGTTCCGGGGGAAGAACTTCTGCTTTTTCCTCATTCTCGGCACGATGATGATGCCCGGCGACACGCTCCTCATCACCAACTATGTGACCGTGTCCCGGCTGGGGCTGCTCAACACCTATCTCGGCATGTGCATCACCGGCTTTGTCAGCGCCAGCCAGATGTTCATGCTCCGGCAGAAATTCCTTTCCGTTCCGAAGGATCTGCGCTATGCTGCCATGATCGACGGCTGCGGCGATCTGCGGTATATTCTTACGATCCTGATGCCCATCTGCAAGCCGATCATCACAACGCTTTTCGTGCAGAGTTTCATCACGATCTGGAACGCCTATCTCTGGCCGCTGATCATCACCGCCAGCGCGCCCGATATGCGCACCATCATGGTAGGCATCACCAAGCTGAATTCCTGGGAGGACACCAACTATCAGCTCGTGCTGGCCGGCGTGACGATCTCCCTGATCCCGTCCTTCATCCTTTTCGTCATCATGCGGCGGAACATGGCAAAGGGCGGCACCGAAGGGAGTCTCGTCGGCTGATCCGTATTCCCCGGCAGGGGCAGCAGTGCCCTGCTTTTCTGGAATAAAATCATTTTAGGAGGATTTACACATGAAAAAGATGCTGTCATTGCTTCTGGCTCTGGCGCTTGTTTTCTCTCTGGCCGCCTGCGGCAGCACGGGAGAGGCCACGCCGGCCGAGCCCACCGCAGCCCCGGCCGAGGAGGAAGCCGCGCCGGTCGAGAGCCTGCTCGGCACGCAGCCGGTGACCATCACGTTCTGGCACTGCGCCTCGGACGAGGCCGGCGTGCTGATGGACAAGTACATTGAGGAATTCAACAGCACCAACGAATACGGCATCACCGTGAACGCCGTGTATCAG
>CABQGZ010000776.1 GCA_902463835.1 uncultured Lachnospiraceae bacterium | reverse complement strand
TCCTATGGCACGGTAAACATTAAGCCCATTGATAGCCCCTTCAGATATCTTTCGGATATCCTTGTGGACGGCAATGTGCTTGTTGAAAAATGGCAGAACAATGATTTCTGGAGTCGCGCTGTAAGTTATGCATCTCAGTTCGCTGCTAAAAAGGTTCCGTTCGAGAGAATTGTCCTTGATGCACTGAATGTTACGGAGTTTGACTTTGTCTCTGTTGCAGCGAGGTGGAATACGCTAAACGACTTTCAGAAAAATCTCGTCTGGCTCTGGTATCGTGTTTATCCTACCGACGAGTATTATAGCTATGTTTGTAAAAAGGCATCCAACGCTTCAGAGATTCCAGAAAAAATACGGGATGAAATATTACTGCTTTCCAATAGAAGCGAACGCTGGATTCAAGAGCGGATGGCCGCTGTTCGAGCGCTGTCATTCCATGATTTCGATGACGCCTATTTCGCTCTCATGGACAAACTGCCTTTAGATGAAACAAAGCTAAAGTTGCTCACTTACCAGACCCACGAAGAAAAAACATACGCTGTTAAGGTTATCAGCAATATGCTTCGCAGTGGCGCAGAGCCGAGCGCAATTGCGACCGAACTGCTGGAGAATAACTTCCCAGCTTTAGCGTCGTATATGAAAGACGAATCCGGCTGTGACGAAGCCGTTGATGAGTACATGGCATGGTATCGAAAGAATAAACTCATCAACCGATATCCGGGTGAGTATCCGGTCAAAATGTCCTTTGAGCGGTTCGATGCGCGATACAAACTAATGCATAAACTGCAAGGGAAAGATTGTGTGTCGTTCTGGATTGATGGGTTCGGAACAGAATACACGCCATTGTTTCTTCATGAACTAAAGGCAAGGGGCATCGTTCCAGAGCCTGTGAAGCTGGCTACGGCACTCTTGCCCACGGAAACAGAATACAACCATCAGTGGGATGAGCACGACCCTCTGACAATTAAATGGGACAGGTTGGATTCTTTTTCACATAAGGGTATGCCGGACGACAAGAGTTACTACTCCTGCATTGTCCATCAGCTGTCTGTTTTTTCTGAAGCTGCCAAGAAAGTCGAGGAGCTCTTAGAAAACCACGAATATGTGGTTATTACTGGTGACCACGGAAGCAGCCGATTTGCAGCACTCGCATTTCATGAGGAAAATGTCGTTGCAATTACGGCTCCCAAAAAATCTACAGTTCATAGCTTTGGCAGATTTTGTGAGCTTGGTGATAATGCTGGTGATGTGTTATCCTTGCCCAGCACAGTACCTGCTACCTCGAATGGGAAGCACTATCTGGTAATGGATAACTATCAGCATTTTTCCGTAAGTGGAAATGCTGCGGGCGGCAACACGGATGAACATGACGTTGTCGGTGAGATTCACGGTGGAAACACAGTAGAGGAAAGACTGGTTTCGGTTATTGTAATAAAGAGGAAACAGCCGCTTCCACCTGTAACGTGCAAACCAAGGAGTTCCTTCGTAACAAAGAAAAACGGCCATGTCGAATCGACTCTTACGTTCAGCCGTCCGATTTCTACGCTTGAAGTATCGCTTGGGAACAATGAGGCTACCTGCGCGATGAACACCGATGGGACTTGGCGCATTATCTTGGATGGGGTCTCAGAAGAAGATATTGTCCTTTCGGTGGTAGCAAATGGACGTCTTCTCCCTGCCGTGACGCTAAAGGTTAAAACCCCTGGTATCAGCAAGAACGATGACCCGTTTGGTGGAATGGAGCTATGAGAAAAAAATTTGAATGTTGCGAGTGTGGTAAGGCACTCAAAAAAGATGAGGTCGCTTTGTGCAAAAAGTTGCTGGGCACGGACACGGAGGATTTCTACTGTATTGACTGCTTGGCAGAATACTTGGAATGCACGAAAGAAGACCTGGAAATAAAAATTCAAGAGTTTAAGGAGCAGGGGTGTACACTGTTTCTGTAGTGGGAGGAGGAACCATAATGCTGGAAAATAAAGTACGCGATGTTTTTGCTGACATGGTAGTGCTGAAAAATCCAGAAAGGACAGAGTTCTTTTCCAACTTGAGCCTGCCATCATATATGCGAGACTGGCTTGTGATGAAGTTTTCGGATGACGACGGAGTCATTGACTATGACAGTGTGCTGAGATATATTCGTCAGTACATTCCGAGCCGTGAAGATTTTGAGCAGTTTAAGTTTGAAATGGTAAACGGAGAGACCGTTCGCTTCTTGGCCAGGATTCGTGTAAACGTCGATATCAAGACCGGGAAGACTCTGTTTGAACTCCCAGATTTCGGCGGCTCGAGAGCGGGCGCATCTGGCGAGGTAACCAACGACGTTGTAGCTCGGTGGAAAGAAACGCTCCTCAAAGAAAGTGAAAACTGGGGCATTGTTGAGCTGATTTGGGGCAAGGACTTCTCTTCGCGTCAAGGCAAGGGCGTCATAAAGCTCATCGAGTACAGCCCGTTTTGCCCATATACGGTGGATTTGGAGTTTTATAAAGAAGCCAGAAGAGCATTCACAATTGACGAGTGGATTGATGTGCTGATTTCAGCAGCAGACTATAATCCGAATGGATACGATTCTGAACAGCAAAAACTGTGCTTCCTTCG
>CABQGZ010000775.1 GCA_902463835.1 uncultured Lachnospiraceae bacterium | reverse complement strand
ATAATTCCTCACATACCACTGCCGTGTACGCACAGAACCATGCCGCACATGGCTTACAATCAGAATAGATCGAGGTAAAAGAAATGATCATTGTAATGAAACCAAACGCCCCAAAAGAGGCGATCAATCAAGTCACACATGCGATCGAAGACTGCGGCCTTTCCGTTCACTTATCCCAGGGTGAGGAGGTCACCATCATCGGTGTTGTTGGAAACAAATCACTGCTGGATACCTGTGCCATCCAACTGAACCCATCCGTGGAAAAGATTGTTCCCATCACCGAGAGCTACAAGCTTTCCAACCGTAAATTCCACCCTCTGCCCTCCGGCTTTTCCGTGAAGAATACAACCATCGGCCCGGATTCCATGACCATCATGGCCGGCCCCTGCGCCGTGGAGACGGAGGAACAGCTTATCTCCATCGCAAAAGCAGTAAAAGCTTCCGGCGCTACCATGCTTCGGGGCGGCGCTTTCAAACCGCGCACTTCCCCCTACTCCTTCCAGGGGTTGGAGGAGGAGGGCCTGCAATTCCTAAAGACTGCCTCCCAGGAGACAGGGCTTGCCACCATCTGCGAGGTCACCAGCGCGCATGCCGTAGCGCTGGCCGTGGACTACGTGGACATGCTGCAGGTTGGAGCCCGCAACATGCAGAATTTTGAACTCCTAAAAGAAGTGGGCAAGAGCGGCCTCCCAGTGCTGTTAAAGCGGGGGCTTTCCGCCACCATCGACGAATGGCTCAACGCCGCGGAATATATCATGTCCGAGGGCAATGAACGTGTTGCGCTGTGTGAGCGGGGCATCCGCACCTTTGAGACATCCACCAGGAACACCTTAGACTTGAGCGCTGTCTGCGTGCTGAAGGAGAAGAGTCATCTTCCCGTGATCGTGGATCCCAGCCACGCCACCGGCGTCCGGGGCTATGTGGAACCACTGGCAAAGGCTGCCATTGCCTGCGGAGCCGACGGTCTTATGATCGAGGTACACAACAATCCGGCAAAAGCACTTTCCGATGGTCCACAGTCCCTGAATTTTGAGCAGTTTGACGCTGTTATGACAGGCTTAAAGCCTTACATCGCCCTGTCCGGGAGAAAATGATGATACCTTATTGTGAACTGCTTTTTCTCCCTGGATGTATCATTAGGAGGACACTGATATGATACCCGAACAGATTGGAATCATTGGACTTGGCCTGATCGGCGGAACCCTTGCCAAAACCATACACCGCATTCACCCGACGATCCGGATCCTGGCCTGCGATCCGGATGCGGACAGCCTTGCCATGGCTCAGAAGGATGGAATCATCCAGGAGGGTTATACCTCCCTTTATGCCCGTGGGTTTGGCGGTTGCCGCTATATATTCCTATGCGCGCCGGTGCAAAAAAATGCAGAATTTCTACAGAGCCTGGCTCCTTTTTTAAATGAAAACTGCATCCTCTCCGACACCGGCAGCGTAAAGTCCTCCATCCATCAGGAGATGGATGCGCTGGGACTTTCCTCCTATTTTATTGGGGGGCACCCTATGGCCGGTTCCGAGAAGAGCGGCTTTTCAAACGCCACAGCCTATCTGTTTGAAAATGCATATTTTATTATCACCCACAGTCCGGCGATCTCCCGTGCGCTGGTGGAGGAGTACCGGGACTTTATCGCCTCCCTGGGCTGTATTCCCTTTGTCATGACTCCCGCGGAGCATGATTACGCCACGGCGGCGGTAAGCCATCTGCCCCATATCCTGGCTTCCAGCCTGGTAAATCTGGTGAAAGAGCTGGACAATGAGAAGGAATACATGAAGTCCATTGCGGCGGGAGGCTTTAAGGACATCACAAGAATCGCCTCCTCCTCTCCCATCATGTGGCAGGAGATCTGCGCGGCCAACCGGGATCAGATTCTGGTGCTGATCGATCATTTCATCCGCGCTATGGGAAGGATCAAAGATGAGATTTCAGATGGGGATCAGAAGGAGATACTGGATTTCTTCCAGCAGGCCAAGGATTACCGGGATTACCTGCCCATAGGAAAGGCAGGGCCGCTGCCCTCCATCTACGAGATCTACTGCGACCTCATCGACGAGGCCGGCGGGATCGCCACCATTGCAACGATCCTTGCCACCAATGGAATCAGTATTAAGAACATTGGGATCCTCCACAACCGGGAGTTCGAGGAAGGGGTGCTGCGGATTGAGTTTTACGAGAAAGCTGCCCTGGAGCAAGCGATCCTGCTGCTTCGGAAACATCACTACATGATATATGAGCGTTAAAAACAAGAAAATATCATATGCGTCCTAATGTATAAAAAAGAGACCAACACATCTGTGATAGTCTCTTTTTTAATCCATTAGTTATATTTACGTTTTCTTGCAGCTTCGGATTTCTTCTTGCGTCTTACGCTTGGCTTCTCGTAATGCTCTCTCTTACGAATCTCCTGCTGAATGCCAGCCTTCGCGCAGTTTCTTTTAAATCTGCGTAAAGCGCTGTCCAAAGTCTCGTTTTCTTTTACGATTACATTTGACATAGTCTCACACCTAACCTCCCTCCAGTTGCGTATTGTGCATATTCAACTGATTGGGTAAATTTCATTGCACTATAGGTTATTATAGCATAA
>CABQGZ010000774.1 GCA_902463835.1 uncultured Lachnospiraceae bacterium | reverse complement strand
GCCGGTGTGGAAGTGTCTGTGCGGAAACGAAACGCCGCGTTTCAGCGCGGTGTCATAATGGGAACGCTGCAGCCGGATGACTACAGATGGGCGGAGAATGTTCTCTGCTTTCTGAAGCCCTGCTGGTGGCAGTTACATGAAGACCATAGAGCCTTAGAGAATGTGCTGTTGAAAACACACCTTTTAGCTCAGAAATAAAAACAGAGGGCCGCTCCTGTCTTGGTTGGAAGCATATTGCTATACCCGGATATGGAGCGGCCCTCATTATATTTTTTAAAGTTCTTTTGCTCAGTCCTATTCGACACTACTTCCCGGACTGTCGGGCGGTTGAACGAACCGGCGCCTGGCAGCGCCCATCGGGAATCTAACCCCTCCGAGGATCTCTCCGAGCTGCCCCCATTGCTTGCGGCTGTGGCTGGACAGGATGTACCATTATAGGCTGACGGGATCATTGCGAGACGGGCTGCCATGCCCGCTTTTGGCTGAATGAGTTTCGCTCTGCACCTTATTGGCCGTTCATTGACATCGGAGTAATTCCGATGCAGGTGGTCTTCGCGCATTCGCCGCATCGCTGTTCCCCCTCGCCGGGGGACCGTCAACTGACGTTATTCGTCACCGGATATCCAGTTTTCGATGTTCACAAGAAGATTCTTTTCTTCTCGCATGTATACGGGAGAAAACTGGCATCTTAACAACCCTGCTCATCCAAATTATTTTCAAATTTTTTCAGGATGCGCTTTTTCCGCACATGAATGGCCTGCTGAGAGACCCCAAGCATCTGTGCGTATTCCTTTTCGGAGCGGTTTTTGAAGTAAAGCTCGTAGATCAGCTCATAATCCTTCGGTGGGAGCAGATCCAGAATATTACGCAGGGACTGGCGCACCATCTCCTCAATTGCCTGATTTTCAGGGGTGTTGTCATAATCAATAAATTCATGGAACCGCTCGTATCCGTCATTTTCACCGCCAATCAGAGAACTCATCTGCGTTTCGTGCTTGTAAAAGCGTTCCGTGCTGTCTTCGATGTGCCATTTCGTCCGTCTGTAGGTCTGGAAGACTTCTTTTGTGACCTGGACGAGCTCAAATTCGCCGGTCATAGTGTTGTAAACGTTGAGAATATAAGTTTTTTCAGACATGATTTTTGATCTCCTTTGTGATTTTTTGAATTTTGTGAGGTTCAAAAAATCGGGAGATCAGGGGTATTCAGCGATATACGGCTCCCACGCTGAAAGGGGGAGGATATGAAAAAAGCGCATTGCAAACTCCTTTTCCGGAGCTGCATGCGCAAAAAAAGAGCCGCTTGATTTGTCTGACCATTGGCCGCGTTGACAGAACTATGTTCCTAAAAGGAACGATAGTTACAAATCAAGCGGCACATGGGATGGTCACGCATCAAGCGGCTCCGAGGCTCATACTTGGTATTTAATTGTTGGGGACAGATCGATTATTCGCGGTTATGCGATGCGGAATACAACAGGCGGAAAGAAAACCGCCTCTCCGCATTGCGGGCACTTCAGGTATGTCGCGCCGTGGGCCCCTTTGCAGAGCGTTTCAAGCCGCAGCTTACAATACGGGCAAAGCCGTGCCATGGTGATATGGGTGGAGTACTGCTGCTCAAGCTCCCGCTGCTCGGCTTGGATGCAGGCATACCGCTGCGGGTCAAGCGCTTTGGAATTGATTTTTGCCATAATAACAACTACCTCCTATGCTGTGTCAAAGTCATCCGCATCAATATGGATGGGCGCATACGGATTACTAAAATCATTTCGGCCGATCATGCCAAGATTGTCCAGACGAATGGATAATGCTGTTTTCGAGACGCCTAAACGCTTTGCCATTTCAGAAAACAGCGCATATTCCTTGGGGGCAAATACTTTGTTCAGGAGTTTGATCTGCCGGCCAAGGCCAAGCTCATCCATGCAGCGGTCGATCAGCTCACGGGGGAGTAGGAGATACGCCGTCAGCACATTCGTTTGCCATTCTACCCAATCGGTGATGGGGTATGTGCAGCGTTCATCCGCAAGGCGGCAGATGAACGGCTGCGCGCTTGGATTGTATTCCTCCGGGTAAAGCATACCGAGGATCTGATGCGCGGCTTCATGTACCAGAGTGAAATTCAACCGTCCCACCGATCCCGCATTTGCGAGGTTTTGATCCACATAGGCGATATTGCCGTTCAAGTGAAATTCCTGGACTGACCCGTTTCCACGGGGAACGGATATGGTGAGATCGACGTCGCTATAGGAGGTCAGTCCAAGGATCGAGCCCGTTACGCTCATATCCGCAAACGCGAAATGAAGTCCGCAGATCTTTTCCGCAAAGTCGACCGGGTCGATGCGATCCATTTTGCGGTCTGACAGCGTCAGATAGCGGAACAGCACTCTGCGGGATATCCGTTCAAGATCTTTCCGAGACAAAATCGGCATCCGCGTTCCTCCTCACATCTTGGCTGTCATGGAAGGGAAGGTGTTCCCTTGGCTATGGCTCCATCATAACAATCTTATAAAGCTATGTCAATGTCGCATTTATAGCGCAACAAGCTATTTGTGATTGACAAGAATAGCTGCCCCCGTGTATAATGGGATCATCCTAAGACGGAG
>CABQGZ010000773.1 GCA_902463835.1 uncultured Lachnospiraceae bacterium | reverse complement strand
CTGAAAAGGTCCTCAGCGGCCTTGACCAATCGATCAAAACTGCGGCGGCCTTCTTCGCTTTCTGGGATAACTACTACCAAGTCCAGCTTGCTGTTCATCGGCTATGCTCCTTTTCTGTGTAAAGCTGTGTATAGGATAGCGTGTTTTGAGGCTGATGTCAACAAAATAACCTAAAAAACAAGCAAAATACATAAACTCTAATTCACTTGAATTATTTGTCATATTATGCAATTACCTAACAAAAATTTGTGCAAAAATTAAAAAAATAACAATGTCGTCAAATTGATATTGACAAAAGCGCTATATGCAATATATTATAAAGCCACAACAGGTGAATCATGATTCACCACATGAAGAAAAAGGAGGGGCGCACTCATGTTTGCCGCATTTTTGTCTACGGTTTGCGGATCGCTGCTGAGTATCTGCGTGACGGCGCTGTCGGCGTTCTCTGTAACCATTATTTTTCGGACAT
This sequence comes from uncultured Lachnospiraceae bacterium, assembly GCA_902463835.1. Classification (GTDB taxonomy): domain Bacteria; phylum Bacillota; class Clostridia; order Lachnospirales; family Lachnospiraceae; genus 14-2. The sequence continues at coordinate 2,128 of CABQGZ010000773.1, read as the reverse complement.
CCACCACGGCCAATTTTGCCCAGGGATCTATCGCAGCCTTTGGCTGCTATGTAGTGGCAGAATGTCTGAACCGGTGGGGGGTCCCGGTTTACCTGGGCGTGCTGCCCGGCATGATCGTGGGTGTCGTTATCGGCCTTTTTATCGACCTGATGGTGTTCCGAAAGGGACGCCATGTGGGAGAGCTGGGAAAACAGATTATCACCATGGGATTTGTGTCCCTGTTCTACGGCGGCATTCCGCTGGTGTTCGGCAATCCTGAATTCATTCCCTTTGAATCCTTTTATAATACCACCAAGGCCGGTGTGGAGTCTAATGTGGTGCTTCGTGCCTTTGGCGGGGAGATCGTGCTGACAAAACATGCGCTGATCTGTGCCGCTATTACCGCCGTGGTGCTGGCAGCCCTGTTCCTACTGCTGAAATACAGCAAGTGGGGCCTGGGTGTTCGCTGCACAGCCTCCAGTGAGTTTACCGCCGAGCTTATGGGGATCAATACCCATGTCATCACGGCCATCTCCTGGGCACTGGCCTGTGCGTTAGGCGTGCTGGCCGCCGTGATGTATGCCGGCGGCGGTGCCATGATCAGCACCTCTTTTATGGGTACCATCCAGGTCAACGCATTCCTTGCCTGCATTCTGGGGGGATTTGCCACCTTCTACGGCCCTATTGTAGGAGCGGTTCTGATCCCGGTTCTGTCCAACTGTGTGGGCTTTTTGGCGAATTTCCCTGCCTTTTATGACATCAGCCGCTGGCAGATGGTCATTGTGTATGTCCTTCTGCTGGCCATCATCCTCCTCAAGCCCCAGGGCCTGTTTGGAAAGAAAGTGGTAAAGAAGGTGTGATTATGACGGACTTGAATGTTAAAAAGGAATATCTGAATCTGATTTACGCCGATTGCGGCAAGGTGAGCGCCGGAGAAAAGATAAAGAAGCTGTTGGCAGTTCCCGGGACCCAATATTTGATCTTTGGGGTGATATTGGGCGTTTTTCCGTTGCTGGCGCAGCTGGGCGTTCTGACCAGTTCCTTCGTCTTTGCCGTGGGAAACACCATGATTTATGCCATTATGGCCATTGGCTTCTGCCTGCTCATGGGCTACTCCGGTCTGGCTTCCCTGGGTACGGCAGGTTTTGTAGGGATCGGCGCATACATTGCCTACTATTTCATGCAGGTATACGGAACACCTTTCGGCATCGCCTTTATCGTTACGGTGATGATAAGTCTGTTCAGCGGCGTGCTGGTAGGCTTTATCTCCCTGCGGATCGAGGGAATTTATCTGGCAATCCTGACGCTGGGTCTCTCGGAAATTCTGCGCAACACCTTCATTTCTCTGAAATCCTCTATCAAGCTGGATATGTCCAAGGTCCGGCTCTTCGGTGTAAAGATCGGAGAGGAGCAGGTGTATCTGCTGATCCTGGCGCTGTTTGTCCTGCTGCTGTTCATTACCTCCAACCTTATCCGCAGCCCTATCGGCCGGGCTCTGCTGTCGGTGAAAAACAGCACCTCCGCCGCCCAAGCCATGGGTATTAATCTGATGAAGTACCGTGTACTGGCCTTCGTGATCTCCACGGTGTATGCCGCTATTGCGGGACTTATGTACATGATGCTCCTGCGGAACATGACTACCTCTACCTCCACGCTGCTGAGCATGGCAACCTCCCTGAACATTTTAGGCGCTGTGGTCATCGGCGGAGCCAAGTCTCTATGGGGCACCACTTTCGGGGTGTTCATCATCTACGGACTGCAGTCAACGCTCCTGAGCAAGATCCCCTTCTTCGTGGAGAACCCGGCGTTCATTACCATGATCACGGGTCTGCTCATCATCCTCATCGTAATGTTCTTCCCCGGCGGCATAGCTCAAATGATGGGGAACCTTATGCAAAAGAGAAAAACAGCAAAATTCGCTGCCAATACGCAAAGGAGGGTGGACGGTTATGGCCAGAACTGACAGAGCGTACAGAAAAATGATGCGCAGAAAAACCATGCTCTGTGCCGAAAAGGACTACAGGGACATTCTCCTGCGGGACTGTCAGGAGCAGGCCCGGAAAAAAACGGACGCTTACCGCACACAGCTTATGCGGGAGCTGTATGCCGCGCATCCCGATTGGATTCCGGTGGAGGAAGCCGGTAAGAT